>JBNATO010000140.1:0-5741 GCA_049701555.1 Thermacetogeniaceae bacterium
GCGGACTGCTGGTCGGAAACGTTGATCCCTTTTACTTCAATGGTTGCATCACCAGTCAGTGCGGCACCGAGCTTGAACAGTGTAGTTCCGGCCGCGTCTTCGAAGGTTTGCCCATCAGAAGAAGTAGCCACTACCTCGCCGCTGGCGTTCTTGAGAACTTTATTTTTGCTGTCATAAGTATAAACTCCCGCCTCAAGACCGGAGTTGTCCACATGCGCCGTGCCAGTAGCTACAAATTTTGAATTAGACGTATCATAGTACACCGTTACCTTGCCGAAAGTCACTGCGTCGTTGAATTTGATTTCTTCGCCAGAGCCGTCGGCGGCTTTCCAGTCTATACCATCAGAACTGGTGGCCACGATTGCGCCCTGGGAATTGACTAAAATGTAATTCTTATTTTTGGCGTCATAATCGACATTGAACTCCACCTTGGTGCCGTCATTGGAAACTCCGAAGAATTTTTTGGTATCAGTATCATCCGTTACCGTTCCAGTGTCTGTGTAAGTCACATAACCAGCGACACCGAGAGCGTAACCGCGCATATCGTTTATTTCAAGGGACAGGTTCTGGCCTTCGTTAGCGCCGATGTGGAAGGTCCCTAGGAAGGTTCCATTCAACAGCTTCTTGGTGTTGAACTCCGTAGTGTTTCCTATCCGGGCGATTTCCTGGGCAAGCTGGTCTATCTCTTTCTGGAGTTCCTGACGGTCGACGGCAGTGTTGGTGTCACTCGCCGCCTGTACGGCTAGCTCCCGCATTCTCTGCAAGATGCTGTGGGTTTCGTTCAGGGCGCCTTCAGCTGTCTGAATGAGGGAAATACCGTCCTGTGCATTGCGGCTGGCCTGCTCCAGGCCCCTAATCTGCCCTCTCATCTTTTCGCTGATAGCCAGACCCGCCGCATCGTCACCGGCGCGGTTGATCCTCAAGCCTGAAGACAGCTTTTCAAGCGATTTTGCTGCCAGTGAATTATTGATTGATAACTGACGATAGGCGTTTAACGCAGAAATGTTGTGGTTGATCCTCATAGTCTCTCCGGCTTCCCCGGGAAACCTTCGCTTCCCCTGCCGCTCTCTGCGGGAGGCAAGGCGCTCACCTTGCCGGGAAGCCGAAATGCTCACCTCCTGATCAATTTATTTTTTAGGAGCTTTTAGCCGACTGACTGTACCCGTCTTTGCCCCTGCTATCACCACCCCTTTGGCGTCCTCCTCACGGCGAGGAGGGCCTTGATGCCCTTTCCATTCTCTGCTCTCACTGTTATATATCGAAGGTCCTACACCAAAGCTTAACACCCCTGAAAGGCCAAAAGGAGCCGCCTGCGGCGTTCTCCGGCAAAAATCGCTCCATTGCGCCCCCTTTTATGAAGAAATCTCCTGATCTCCCTTTCTTTTCTGGAAACAAAAAAAGGCCGCGATAGCGGCTCTTTGTAAAAAAACTTGCTGTCATCGATCTCAGCGCCAGATCCTGTCGACTGTGACCCCCTTGAAGTAGTACCTGATGATCTCCTCAGGGGTCTTCCCCCGCCTGGCGAGATAGTAGGCTCCCCACTGGCTCATCCCGACGCCGTGACCCCGGCCGCGCCCGGAGATAACCAGCTGCCCACCGCTCACCTCCAGGCGGTCGATGAGCGTCGACTTCATGCGCTCGGGGCCCAGCGCCAGGCGCAAGGCAGGACCGCTGATGGTGATGTTCCCAAGGCGGACCAGCGTCGCCCTGCCGGAGGGGCCCCTCGCCAAGACCGAGGCAGAGGAGATCGGCCCGGGGTCCTTACCCGCCTGCTTCCTGACAGCTGCTCGCACGAAGCTCAGGGGGAAGTAGGCGGTCCAGCTGCGCTCGTCGGGGGTGCGACATTCTGCCCGGGGTCGGAGACGACGGCGATGTACGGTGTCGGCTCCTTCCTGAAGTCGAGGCCCTCGGCGGCTGTGGCGGTCCTGCCGCCGGCGTTGGAGTGGAACCACGCCCTGATGTACCTCCCGTTGTACCTGACCACCATCCCCCGCGTCATCTCCACAGCCCTGCGGATCTCCGAGGTGATCCGGGAGGGGTCGTACGCCTGGAACTCCTCGGTGCTCGTCGAGGCATCGGCGCCGTGCTGCGGGACCCCCTTCTCGTAGGCGATCTTGTGCATCGTGAAGGTGCGGGCGAGGATCGCCTGGGCAGCCAGGACCTCCCGCGGCCAGCCCGGGTTCGTCTCAGCGGCAACGACCCCGGCTATGTAGTCCTCCATCTTGATCCTCTTCTTCTGGCCTGTCTCGTTGACGTAGAGGGTGATCGTCGGCTCCTTCATCTTGAAGCCGCCGCTGCTCCCGCCTGGGAGCGGCTTCCTGGCCTGCGGCCCGAGGCGCCAGAGCATCCCGGCGACAGCCACGACGCCGAGCACCACGAGCACCGCCGCCCGCAGGCGCTTGCTCTGCATCTTCTCCATAAACAAAACCTCCGCCTCATAATAGGATTGAGCTCTGCCGATTCCGCTCGCTCTTATTATGAGCCAGAGGCCCGATGTTTATAATTCCTCCTCCTCGGGGGCTATGTACTCTTCCCTGATCAGCCTGTAGGTGTTCCGCGCCTGTGACGCCGGGATCGCCCTCTCGGGGACCTCCAGGACCTCCACCTGGATCACCTTCCTCCCCCATGTGAGGGTGATCACGTCCCCGGGCTTCACCTGGCTCCCAGCCTTGGCGACTCTGCCGTTCAGCTGCACGCGCCCGGCGTCGCAGGCCTCGTTGGCGCTCGCCCGGCGCTTGATCAAGCGGCTCACCTGAAGGAACTTGTCGAGACGCAAGGACTCCCCTCCCTACAAAAAAAGAGAAAAAGGGTCGCAGGGAACCCCCTCTCCTCACCTTTGCGGAACAAACCGGCCTGCTTCATCGCAAACTATTCTGCTCAGCAGGGCTCTATACTTCTTCGAGCTTAACGGTTGATGGCTTCCTTCAAAGCCTTTCCAGCCCTGAAAGCCGGCACGTTGGTCGCAGCTATCTGGATCTCCTCGCCTGTCTGCGGGTTGCGTCCAGTGCGCGCAGCGCGCGACCGCACCTCGAATGTGCCGAACCCGACGAGCTGAACCTTCTCACCAGCAGCCAGGGCCTCCTCGATGGCCTCGAAAACAGCGTTCACAGCCCTCTCGGCATCCTTTTTCGTGAGCTCCGCCTTCTCAGCAACAGCGCTGATCAGTTCAGCCTTGTTCAATGATACCCCTCCTTAAGTTTTGGAATCTTCGGCTACTTATTCGCCAACCACGCCGGAATTCCTGCTTTTTCGATGCCAATTGAAAAAAATTTTTCCTCTGGCGAGGCTACTCCCTCGGCTCGCTCAGCTTGGCCTCGTCCCAGAGGGCGTCCAGCTCCGAAAGGGAGAGGTTTTTCAGCTCGACGCCCAGCTCGGCAGCCCTCTTCTCCATGTAGCGGAACCTCCCGATGAACTTCTCCACAGCCTCCCGCAGGGCGTCCTCGGCGTTCACCTTGAGCAGCCTGCAGACGTTCACAGCGGCGAAGAGGAAGTCGCCGAGCTCGCGCCGCAAGGCATCGCTGTCGCCGCGCTCCCAGGCAGCCTTCACCTCCCGCCACTCCTCCTCCAGCTTGGATGCGGCGCCAGAGGCGTCAGGCCAGTCGAACCCGACAAGGGCAGCCTTCCCCTGGACCTTCTGCGCCATCAGCAAGGAGGGGAGGGAGCGCGGGATCCCCTCCATAAGCGAGCTCCTCTCGCCCTTTTCGCCGCCCTTCCTTTCCCCCCGCTTGATGTCCTCCCAGTTCCTGAGGACCTCCGAGGCGTCCTTCACCCGGATCTCGCCGAAGACGTGGGGGTGGCGTCGCTTGAGCTTCTCCACGATCCCCTCGACGACGTCGACGACGGTGAAGTCCCCCCGGTTTTGGGCAAGGACGGCATGAAATACCACCTGCAGTAATAAGTCTCCCAATTCCTCGCAGAGTTTATGCATATTCCCCTCGTCGATGGCATCTATCACCTCGTACGTCTCCTCGATCAGGTACTTCTTCAAGGATGCATGGGTCTGCTGCCTGTCCCAGGGGCAGCCTCCCGGCCCCAGCAGGCGCTGCATCACCTCCACGAGGGGGTCGAGGGGATAGGCGGCTGCGGCCTCAGGTTGCTCCGCCCCAGCGGAGGCGGCACCCTCGCCGGACACAGGGGGCGCGTAGACAGTCGTCAGGTGGTCGATCTCCCTGAGGCGGTCGAGCTCGTAGAGGGGGACCCACCTGACGCTCTCCAGCCCCGGAACCCCGGCGGCGCGCACGACGGCGATGCGGTGGTCGTCGGGGAAGTGCTCCATAAGGGCGAGCTTGACCTCGGAGGCGATCCTGCGGTCGTAGACCTGGGAGACGATGACCCCGACCCCAGGGGGGACTGCCAGCCTGTCGCACCTGAAGGCGTCGGCGATCAGCAGGCCCTGCGCCGGGTCGATCCCGAGCAGGGAGAAGACAGCGTCCAGGAAGCTCGGCGCAGGCCAGATCCGCACCTTCACCCCCGCAGCGGCGGCCCTCTCCAGGAGCAGCCGCACGACGGCCTCACCCACGAGGGGGTTGCCGGGGACGGCGAACAGCAGCGGCCCTCCCCCCTTGCCAGCCTCAGCGAGCAGGAAGTCGGCCATCCTCCTGTAGACCTCGTCGAAGGACTCGGCCTCCTCGTAAAAGCGGTCGAGCGGGCGGAGGATCACCCCCTCTGCCCGCAGGTGCTCGACGACAGGGTGGACGGCTGTTCGCAGGTAGACCTCCCTCCCCCGCATCAGGGCGAGGTTCTCCGGGGGGAGGTCCTGGCGGCCTCCCGGCCCCAGCCCGATCACGTAGATCTCAGCAGCTTGTCCTCTGCTCATCGGCAGCTCATCCCTTTTGTGCTGTCCTTTTTCCTCCCGCTCCCGCCTCCGCCCCGGGCACCGCCTGCCTCAGCGGAAGAGGCGCCTCAGGTCGACGATCTCCACCTCTCCGGTGAGGGCCAGCAGGGCGAAGTAGAGCCCCGCTCCCGAGGCGACGGCAATGCATGTGGCTGCGGCGTTTCCCAGCCACTCCAGGGAAGCGTAGATCCCTGGCAGAGCAATCATCATTATTGTAGCAGCCAGGAGCGGCCTGGGCAAGCCGAGGGGGAGGCGCGCATTCCCCAAGAGGAGGCGCACCCCGATGTAATTCAGGAGAAAGGAGACGGCGAAACCCAGGACGCTCCCCAGGGCGGCGCCCTTTACGCCGAGGCCGGGGACGACCGTCAGATAGTAGTTGCAGAGGGTCTTGACCGCGCACCCCACGGCCAGGTTCACGACAGGGAGCCAGGTGTTGCCGAGCCCCTGGAGGGCTCCGGACGTCGCCTGCTGCAGGCCGGAGAAGATGGTGGCAGGGGCCAGCCAGGCGGTGACCTCGCCAGCCTCTCTGTCGCCGAAGAGGAGCTCGTTGATCGGGGCTGCCAGGGAGATCAGCCCCGCAGCGGCGGGGAGGCAGAGGGCTGTGGCGATGCGCAGGGCTGTGGCGATGCGCCTCAAGGCCTCGTCCCGGTCCCCCCTGGCCACAGCGCTGGCGACGTGCGGCACGAGGCTGCTGGAAAGCGACACCGTGAGGACAGCCGGGATGAAGACGAGCGTCCCGGCCATCCCCGAGAGCTGGCCGAAGAGGGCTGTGGCCTGGTGGACGCTGTAGCCGGCGTCCTGGAGGCGCCTGGGTATCACCACGGCGTCGATGGCCTGCACGAGAGGGAGCACCATGGAGCCGGCGGAGACCGGCAGGGCGTAGGAGAGGAGCTTCCTGGCCATCGCC
>JBNATO010000141.1:0-5700 GCA_049701555.1 Thermacetogeniaceae bacterium
AGAGCCTCTGATTCCACATTGCCCGCCCGGGCCAGAAGGGAGCCTCCTGTAGCTGTTACCTCCCCTGCTACATAGACTTCCTCCCCAGACTTCAATCCTGGTCCTCCATATGCGAGGAAGGGATCAGGTACCACCTTGACTTTTACCCTAATACTTTTCCTGGCACACCTGCTGACATCAGCTGGATAATGCGAAGCCGAACTAATAGTATAATAAATATCCCGTCCGCTTACCTCTTTTGTCACGCTCACCTCATCGATTAAACCGCCAGCATAAGGCCAGTTATGTAGAGCAAACTCCTCAAACCCAGGAGCCGGATAAAGAAGCCGCTCCCGCAGATCGGCCAACGCCATTTCGACACCTGCTTCAGCTATATAATAGGCCTTTTTTTGCCAGACATCCTGTACGGCGTTTCTTCTGGCAGCAGTACCCATAGCGGCTGCTGCGCTGCCGATCAACAGTATCACAGTAGCAAGGAGCAGAATAACCACAAGAGCTTGTCCTCTCTGGTTCCAAAGCCTAAAAGCACTCCTATCCATTCTCCCCAACCCTAAGGTTAACCTCTGTCATCAACCGGACTTTGCCGCTCTTCCCCTTTTCACCCTCAATGATAATCGTCACCCTATTTCCATCCATGGCAAAGAGAAGATCCGTAACAACACCAGCAGTAATAGGCAACCAGGTGAAGCCGCTCGCACCTTCAACCTTTTCCTCAATCTCTCCAGAACTCTCCCCAACCTTCTTATCGAGGCGGTATCCGGAACTTTTTCCGCTGGAGGAAAGAAGAAATTCGATATGAGAAGCAGGGACCTCATCGAGATTCTCTGGTGCAATGGTTTCAGGCCTAGCCGCCCTTATTTTGCTTACCATCCTAGACGCAGCGATGCGGAGATTCTCCTGTACCTCAATCCTGTCTCGTTCACGTACGTAGCTCCGGTAACCGCTGAGGTAAAGGAGGGAGATCCCTGTCACCACAAAGGAGATTATGGTCAAGGCAACGAGAATTTCGATCAAGGTAAACCCTCTGGTGCTGCGCACCCCCCTCACCACCGCTTCAACCTTTCGCCGGTAAGCTCTACCTTCCGTATGCAGCCACCAGCAGCAACATAACTAACTGTAACCGTGACCGTCTTCAGCTCCCCGTCGGGGCGCAGTTCACCAGTTAGTTCGTGGGGTTGACCGATCTCTACCCGATAGCTATAGAGGGAACTAACCCCTTTGAAGATGACATATTCGGTGGTGATATCTGGAACCGTATCCCACGGCTGGTCTACAGCAGCAGTTCGCAGTATACCATCATAGTCAGTGATCTTCCGAACCTGTCCTACCCCTTTCCCGCCGGTGAGGGCAATCGTCATCTCGTTGTAGCAGTCATCAGAGCTGCTCGCCTCAAACCCCAGTTGGATGGTAGTGTTCGCACCGCCTTGTGCGGTTCCAAGCTGGTTTTCGGAAGCCGACTTCACCTGCTCCAGTATCTCTTGGGCCACGTTGACCGCCGCCACGTCATGATGCGCCACCGCGGCGTCCCTGCTACCAGCCAGGGAAAGCCCCATCAGAGCAGCGCTGAGAAACCCAAAGACCACTAAAGCCACCAAAACTTCGACGAGCGTCATCCCGTCACATTGCAGACTAAATTTCCTATAGCAGACCATAGCCGGTTACAGGCGCCTCACAGATAAATCACGTCTGTGTATCTGTACCATCCGGGTTCGTGTCGCGTGTTACCCTGATGCCAGGAGGATCCACCAGCGCGCCATCTCTGCATTCAGCCGCCACGTAATACCCATCTTTTCCTTGCACCTTGCTATACCCCGTGTATATCACGCAAGCATTATTTGTACCTTGGGAGTAGTTACCGAATTTGTACTTGTAGTTTTGTCCCCAAGGATCTTTAGCATCAAGCGTATTACCATCTGTTGCATTAATCCCAGCATCGATCAGTTCACTTAGAGTCGAAGGATACTTGCCTTTATCGGCAAAATATGCATCTAATGCGGCCTGCATCGTGCTTATTTGTGCCTTTGCTTTTGTTACCCTCGAATTTTCGATATAACCTGTGTAAAACTTGATGCCGCCTGCGATGAGGACAGCGATGATAATCAGGACGACCATCATTTCGATCATCGTGAAACCCTTTTCATTCCCCAGTTGCCTTCTCAGGTTCAGCATTCGCAACTCTCCTCCCCTGAACTTAGAATTTTATTCCAGAGTGATAGGAAATCCCCGAAAACCCTTTACGGGAATCCAGCTGCAGCACCCCCCTGAAGAGCCCCTGCCAAGCCGAACATCGGAAAGTAAATGGAGACGGCGATAAACCCTACTAAGACACCCACGCCTACGATCAGAAGCGGCTCCACAATGCTGGAAAGCCGCGAGATCACCGCGTCCACCTCCTGCTCGTAGAAGGAAGCCAGTTTCTCAAGCATTTTATCGAGAGCTCCGGATTCCTCGCCAACACCTATCACGCTGACAGCCATTGGTGGAAAGACTTTGCTCTTGGCGAGGACAGGTGCAATCCTCTCTCCTTCCTTGACACCCCTCATGATATCGGCTATCTCTCCAGCTACAACTGAATTCCCCACCACATTGCCCACCGTTTCCAGGGAGAGCAGCAGCGGAACACCGCTCTGGAGCAGAGTCGCCAGTGTACGTGAAAACCTAGCAACGATCGTCTTTGCCATCAAGGGCCCCACAATAGGGAGCCGCAGCAGCAAACGGTCGATTGCCCTCCTGCCGCCTTCGGCGGCATACCACCTCCTGACACCAAAGAAGAGGATCGCTGCTCCCCCCAGCAACAGATACCAGTACTTAGTGACCGCTCTGCTGATCCCCAGCAGGATGCGCGTCGATAGGGGAAGAGGTGTTCCCGACTGGGCAAAAATGTCGGCAAAAATGGGGACAACCGTGGTGATCAGCACCACCACAGAGAGGAAAGCCATCCCGCAAATAAAAGCGGGATAGGACATGGCAGATCTGATCTTTTCTCTCAGCTCATGCTCCTTTTCAAAGTGCACAGCAAGGCGCTCCAGCGTCTGTTCAATGTTGCCGCTGAGTTCACCAGCTGCAAGCATGTTGATCATGATCTCGGGAAGCTCTTCCTTATAGCCGCGCAACGATTCGCTCAAACTCTTCCCTTTTTCGATGTCTGATGCCACCTCTGCGATGATGCTGCGCAACCTTTTGTTCTCCGTCTGAACGGCCAAGGTTCTTAGACATTGAAGCAGAGGAATCCCCGCCGCGACCATCGTGGCGAATTGCCGGCAAAAAACAGCCAGATCGCGAACAGCAACTCTTCTTTTAAGAAACCTATCGAGCTCGATGGGCCAACCATTTGCGGGTGTTAACTGAAAAGCAAAGAGGTTTCTCTGCCGTAAAAAGGCAATTGCTTCCCTGCGGCTACCAGCCAAGACCCTTCCACGGATCAACCGACCTGAAAGACTCCAAGCTCTGTAACGGTATAAAACCTTTCTCATGTCTGACTCCCAGATACTTACATTACCAAACCCTTCAAAAAGGCTTCTGGGTCGCGTGCCCGGCTCAAAGCTTCATCCCTGCTGATTATCCCTTTCTGGTAAAGCTCTCTTAGGGACATATCAAGAGTTCGCATCCCATAGCGTGCTCCTGTCTGCATCTGCGAGAGTATCTGGTAAGTCTTCCCCTCCCTGAACCGGATTTCTTCCTGTAGGAACAGCAACTACAGTCTCCCAGCTATGCAGTTGCTCAACGGCATGGGAAGCTGCATCACAATCCCCGGCAGACCCAATTCCCAGATGGCTTGTTTATCCTCACAAGAAAAGGCAATCTCACTGTGATATGGATATCAGAGGCCCCGAGCATCTTCTCCCGAGCAATAACATCAAGCAATCAAGCATATTCATCTGTTTTTCCTCCAAAGGTAACGCGCATAACCTCCCTGATCGTAGTGATCCCTTGGAGGGCTTTAGCAATGCCATCATCCTTAAGCGGGACCATGCCCCCCTGAAGAGCTGCCTCCCTCAACTCCTCGATTGATGCTCTCTTCAAAATGAGCCTCTGCAATGCGGGTTTGACCACCAATACCTCATGTATAGCAATTCTCCCATGGTAGCCTGTATATCCGCATCTCTCGCATCCTTTCCCAATAAAGAAACCATCAGCGCTTTTGACCCCTGCAAAGGAAAGCTCGGCCTCAGTAGGCCTATAGGGTTCTCGGCAAGCAGGACAGATCCGGCGGACCAGGCGCTGGGCAATAACGCCGATGACAGAGGAAGCCACCATAAAGGGCTCAACACCCATATCGATAAGCCTGATAAGAGCCCCTGGGGCATCGTTGGTATGAAGGGTGGAGAGGACAAGATGGCCAGTTGTTGCAGACCTGACAGCGATCTCCGCTGTTTCCAGATCCCTTATCTCGCCAACCATGATCACATCAGGATCCTGTCGCAGAATCGACCTCAGATAAGTGCTGAACGTAGCGCCGGTTTTTGCATTGACCTGTATCTGGTTTACGCCCTCAAGGACATACTCCACAGGATCCTCGACAGTGATGATGTTCTTTTCGATGCTGTTGAGGGCTTTCAATGCAGTATAAAGGGTTGTCGTCTTTCCACTTCCTGTAGGACCTGTGACCAGGACCATTCCATAGGAGCTCTTCAGAAAATTCGTGACCTGTCTCAGGTTGTAGTCCGAAAAGCCCAATGCGTCGATTGTCAACCTTTTGAAGTTCTCTTTGTTGAAGATCCTGATCACGACCTTTTCTCCGAAAATTGTTGGAACGGTAGAAACCCTCAGGTCAATATCGTAATGTAGCAACTTCAAAGGTATTCGACCATCCTGGGGGAGCCTGCGCTCCGCAATATCCAGGTTTGCCATCACCTTGACCCGAGATACCACGGCGTTGCTCATCCTACGGGGAATTCTCGTGACATGGCGGAGCATACCGTCAACCCGAAATCTCACCAAAACATGGTCCTCGAACGGCTCAATGTGGATGTCGCTTGCATTCTCTTCGATCGCTCTCAACAACAAAGAATTCACAAGCCTGATAACAGGCGCATCAACAGCAGCCTTGTCCTCTACTCGCGGCGTTTCGTCTCCATTGCTCTCTTCTTCGAACTCAATAAAAGCATCCTCAACAACTGTAGGGCCAAAGCGCTTTTCTATCAATTCATCTATTTCTTTCTCTGTTGTCTTCACTACCTCAACTTCATACCCCGTCAAGAGCCTGAGATCATCCAAAGCAACAACGTTGTAGGCATCAGCAATGGCTACGTGCAGCTTGTTCCCTTCTACTCTTAAAGGAATGATCTTATGCTTCCTGAGCAATTGCTGGGGTATGGCTCTAAGAAGCCCAGGATCTGGCTGTATACTGACGCTACTCGGCCCTTCAACGCCGAGCGCTTCGCTTAACTCCCCCTCGGTAATCATTCCTAACTCTATCAAGATACGGCCAAGCAACCCCCCAGTCTCAGCTTGGACCTGTAGGGCTCTCTCCAACTGCTTTCTGGTAATAATTCCTCTCTCAACAAGAACTTCCCCCAGCAACCTCTTCGTTGGGACTACAGCCATAGCCATCTCCGCTCTTAATTTTTTTGTATTTGACAAGAAATTTCGCCAAAATATGCTATTCTCCTGCAATCATTGTATTAATTGACTAAAAATAATAATAACCTAAATCCGTGACAAACGAGCCACAATAATTCCTAGCATCGCTCAAAATCT
>JBNATO010000142.1:0-5674 GCA_049701555.1 Thermacetogeniaceae bacterium
AGAGCCCCCAAACCACCGGAACTCTCCCCCTTCAACTGCTGCCCTTTTGCTCTTCTCCAGAGCCAGCCTGATCGCCGCTCGAACTCATACCCTCATCCCCGCCCTCGATGAGGGCTTCCACTGCCTTCCCCGGGCGAACAGGCGGCGGCTCAGGGCGCTGGCCCTCCGCCTGGCGACGCCTGTTCGGCGACCTCAGAAGAAGCGGCCGCAGGTCCATCTTCCACCATGGAGCCCTATAGAAAACGTCCTGCCACTCCGCTGGAACAGCAGGGGCAAGGGGATAGAGGTAGGGAACACCGAAGGAGCGCAAGGACGCCATGTGCAGCAGGATCGCCAAAAGCCCCAGGAAGACCCCTACAAGCCCCATGAAGCCAGCCAGGATCAGCATCGGGTAGCGCAGCAGCCTTATGGTCAGGGACGCCGAGTAGTTGGGTATGAGGAAAGAGGTGACCGCCGTCAAGGCGACCACGATCACGATGAAAGGGCTGACGATGCCCGCCATCACCGCCGCCTGCCCCAACACGATCGCCCCCACAACGCCCAGGGTCTGGCCGATGGAGCGCGGCATGCGCGTCCCCGCTTCCCGGAGAAGGTCAAAGGTGATCTCCATGATCAGCGCCTCGATCACAGCCGGAAAGGGCACGCCCTCACGCCCCGCAGCCATGCTCAGGGCCAAACCAGCAGGGATCATCTCCTGATGAAATGTGGTCAGAGCGACATAGAAAGAAGGCAGCGTGAGCGTGATGAAGATAGCCAGCCAGCGCAGGGTGCGCGCCGACTCGCTCCAGTCGTAGTAGTCCTCCGCAGACTGCAGGAACTCGGAGAACACGGCGGGCACTATCAGCGCAAACGGGGTGTTGTCGACCAGAATCGCCACACGGCCCTCAACCAGCGCCGCAGCCACCTTGTCGGGCCTCTCTGTGCGATCCAAAAGGGTGAAGGGGGTCCATGCCCTGTCCTTGATGAAGTCCTCGAGGTACCCTGACTCCAGAATGGAATCTGTGTCTATGGAGGTGATCCGCCTCTTCACTTCATCGACAGTCGCCGGATTCACCAGACCGTCTATATAGGCTACGCAGACGTCGGTCTTGGTGACTCTTCCGACCTGGTACATCTCGAAGCGCAGGCGAGGCGTCCTGATGCGGCGCCTGATGAGAGCGGTGTTTGTCCGCAGTGTCTCGGTAAAGCCGTCGCGAGGCCCCCTCACAAAGGACTCCGTCTTGGGCTCTTCGATCGACCTGTCCTTCCAACCCTTGACCTCAGGAGCGAGAGCCCTGTCGGAGCCATCGACGAAAAGGGCTGCAAAGCCGGCGAGCACCAGGTCCAAGACGTCCCCGTATTTCTCCACCTCTTTGGTGCTCGTAAAGGTGATCAGCCAGTCGCGGATCAGCTCGAAGGCATCGCCCGGGAGGAGCTTCCTCTCCTCATCAACGATGGTGCGGTAGAGCAAGGGCTTGAGGACCGCCTCGCTGAGGGCGTTCTTATCAACGAGGCCGTCGATGTAGAACAGTGCGATCCTGATCTCCTTATCCGAACCGAAGTGGAACTCCCTTATGACAAAATCGCTGGAATTGCCAAAAAGCTCTTTCATCAACTTGATGTTGTAATCGAGATCAGAGGAGAGCGGCTGTTCTAAAATCTCTTTGGGATGAAGCTCCTGCAACAAGGCGTTGATCCTGCGCATCTTTAGCTCCGAAGGCTTCAAGGGCTTCCGCATCTTACGCTGCACCGAGCCACCACTCCTTCTAAAGACAATCCCAGCCTTTTTTATTTTTTAATGAAAGACATAAAATTATGCTGCACCCGCCCTTTTCCCAAAAAACAGAGACACCCCCGGCAAGGGGTGCCTCAGCCCAACAACGAATGAACGAGGCGGCGCCTAAAGGAGGCGCGTGTCGTTGATGATCAGCCCAAAACGGCAGTTCAGGAAGTTTGCTGCCCGCCTGCAGAGCACCATCTTCGTGTGGAAGATCTCAAAGTAGTCCATCACAGAGACGATCTCTGTATCAATGGTGAGGTGCATAACAATCTCTCTGTTCTCAGGATCAATGGTCAGAAACGAGGTGGTCGCCGCATAGTTGACCCGGTCGCGGGGTGTAAACGAGGCCATGTCCTCCTTGCGCACACGTGACCTGTGGACGTTAGACTTGTCTGCAAGGATCACCGCAGCGGCCACGTTGCTAACAGCATAGCCCGTCTTTTCCTCGTGATTGCCGATGGCAGCGATCACCGTGGCGATCTCCTCCGGAGGCATCCCCATGCGGTGCAGCAGGTGAAAGGCCAGGAGAGCACCGCTCATCCCGTGCTGGTACCTGTTCACGACATTCCCGATGTCATGCAGATAGCCAGCGATCGCTGCCAGCTCCACCTCCCTCTGGGGATAACCGAGGGATTTGAGGATGTGAGAGCTCAGGCGCGCCACATGGAGGGCGTGCTCTTCGTCGTGATTGATCGCTCCCATCGTCTTCAGGTATTCATGGACCTTATCCATGATCACCTCGATCTCTGGATGATGCTGGATATCGCAAAGGGTGATCATCTGCCAGAAGCCCCCTCCCTTTCCAGGGCGCGATAGGCGATATCACGCCGGTAGTGCATCCCTTCAAAGGAGATCTTGGAAACACCTTCGTACGCCCGCTCCACAGCTTCCCGGATCGTCTCCCCGAAGGCGGTGACCCCCAGGACTCTCCCTCCAGAAGTGACCAGATCGCCATCGGATAAGGCCGTCGCCGCGTGGAAGACAAGGATGCCCTCCGGCACCTCATCCAGGCCCCTGATGGCCTTCCCCTTCTCATAGCTGCCAGGGTAGCCCCCCGATGCCAGCACAACGCACACAGCCGAGCGGTGATCCCACTCCAGGGCGATCTCCTCAAGCCTCCCGTCCAGCACAGCCTCCATCACATCAACGAGATCTGTCTTGAGGCGCGGTATCACCACCTGAGCCTCAGGGTCGCCGAAACGGCAGTTGAACTCCAGGACATACGGCCCCTCTTCCGTGATCATCAGGCCGGCATAGAGCACCCCCTGGTACCTGATCCCTTCAGCCGCCATGCCAGCGACGATCGGCTCGAGGATCTCCTTGCACACCCTATCATGGAGCTCAGGGGTATAGACAGGCGGCGGAGAGTACGCCCCCATCCCCCCTGTGTTGGGGCCCTTATCGCCGTCATACACCCTCTTGTGGTCCTGAGCCGCAACCATGGGGAGGACGCTCTTTCCATCTGTAAAAGCAAAAACGCTGACCTCTTCGCCGACCAGACATTCTTCGACGATGATCCTGTCTCCGGCCTTCCCGAAGGCCTTTTCCTCCCCGATCAGCCTCACGGCAGCCTCCGCCTCAGAGGCATCCTTAGCCACGATCACCCCTTTACCCGCCGCAAGGCCATCCGCCTTCACAACGCAGGGGCCGCCGATGCGGCGGACGTAAGAAATAGCTTCCTTCGGGGAATCAAAGACCTCGAAAGGAGCAGTGGGGACCCTGAATTTGGTCATCAGCTCTTTGGCGAAGGACTTGCTCCCCTCAATGAGCGCGCCCCTTGCCGGAGGCCCAAAGAGCCTGAGGCCAGCCTCTTCGAACCTGTCCCTGATCCCCGCCACCAGCGGGGCCTCAGGACCCACAACCGTGAGGTCGATCCCGTTGCTGCGAGCAAAATCAAGAAGCCCATCCAGGTCTTCAGCGGCAAGAGGCACGCACTCGGCATCCTGGGCGATCCCGGCGTTCCCGGGAGCGCAGTAGATCTTGGACACTCTGGGGCTCTGCCTCAGCTTCCAGACAAGGGCGTGCTCACGCCCCCCTCCGCCAACAACCAAAATCTTCATCAACTCTTCCCTCCCGCACCTTTGCTAATGCCTGAAGTGGCGCCTGCCTGTAAAGACCATCGCCAGCCCCGCCCTGTCAGCAGCTGCGATCACCTCTTCGTCCCGGACCGAGCCCCCAGGCTGGATCACCGCTTTTACCCCATATCTCGCAGCAAGCTCTATCGTATCCGCAAAGGGGAGGAAACCATCAGAGGCGAGCACCGCTCCCCTGGCCTCATCACCTGCTTTTTCAAGGGCGATCCGGGCGGCATCCACACGGCTCACCTGGCCGCCTCCGATCCCCACAGTTTTTCTTTCCTTTGCCACGACGATGCCGTTGGAAAACACATGCTTGACGACCGTCCAAGCAAAGAACAGATCTTCCCATTCGGGATCCGCCGGGGCCCTCCTGGTGACCACTCTGCTCTTGACCCGCAGCTCTTCAAGATCCCTCTCCGCCTGATCCATGTCCTGAAGCAAGAAGCCGCCGCTCACCCTCTTCACATCCAGCCCCCTGCCGAGGCCGTTAAACTCACCGCAAGCCAGCACCCGGAGGTTCTTCTTGCAGCCGAGCACCTCTAGGGCATCCTCGGAGTACCCCGGGGCGATCACCGCTTCAAAAAAGGTTTCGACCAGGGCCTCTGCGGTATCCCTGTCAACCGCCCTGTTCAGGCCGACGATGCCCCCGTAGGCAGCAACCGGGTCAGCGTCCCTGGCACGCCTGAAGGCCTCTGCAAGGTTGAGGGCGCAGGCCACGCCGGAAGGGGTGTTGTGCTTGATCACAGCTGCGGCGGGGTCCTTAAAATCGGAAACAACACGCAGAGCAGCATCGAGATCGAGAATGTTGTTAAAGGAAAGCTCCTTTCCTTGAAACTGCCGGGAAGCGGCGATCCCATAGGGAACCCCCGACTCCTCCCGGTAAAATGCCCCCTCTTGGTGAGGGTTTTCTCCGTAGCGGAGATCCCTTATCTTGACGAGAGGGAGCAGCAAGCGCCCAGGAAACTTTTGGAGGGGCTCTCGTCGCTCAAGACCCCCTTCCTCAAAGGGATCGATGGTGTATAGGTAACCGGCAATGGCAGCATCATAAAGAGCGGTATGCCAGAAGGCTTCCCGAGCGAGCTGGAAGCGCGTCGCCAGGGTGACCTCACCCTTTTCCCTGAGCTCTTGAACGATCTGATCGTAACGGCCGGGGTTGACAACCACGGCCACCCTCGCATAGTTTTTGGCAGCAGCCCTGACCAACGCAGGGCCACCGATGTCGATGTTTTCAATAGCCTCAGCCAGGGTCACGCCCTCCCTGGCGATGGTCTCCCGGAATGGGTAAAGGTTCACAGCGACGAGAGAGATCGGCTTGATGCCGAGGCGCTCCAGCTGTTCCCAATCTTCCGGGAGGTCGCGCGCCAGGATGCCAGCGTGTACCTTGGGGTGCAGCGTCTTGACCCTCCCCCCCAGTATCTCCGGGAACCCTGTCAGGTCCTCGACGCGCTCGACGAGAACCCTGTCAGGTCCTCGACGCGCTCGACGTCGATCCCCGCATCCTGGAGCACCCTGGCTGTTCCCCCAGTAGAGATGATATGAAAGCCCAACTCCTTCAGGGCTCTCGCAAACTCCACGACCCCTTCCTTATCGGAGACGCTGATGATCGCTCTCTTTTCTGTTTCACCCATTGCGCTGTTCCTCCTGTTGGAGATCCTTGATCTTTTGCCATTCCAGAACGCAGTCCCGCGGCCTGCGGGGGACCCTTCCATCCCAGTCGATCACGACACGCCTGCCATCAAGGCGCAGCCTCCCCTCCGCGAGGAGCTGCAGTGCAGCAGGATAGGTCTTATGCTCCTTAGCCAGGATGCGCTCCGCCAACGTCTCCGGGGTGTCATCC
>JBNATO010000143.1:0-5558 GCA_049701555.1 Thermacetogeniaceae bacterium
GTATCTTGACCTTAGCGTATGCGAAAGATGCCAAGGAACAGAGAGCAGCCTCGAAGAGGCTCTAGATGAAGTTAAGAGAGTCCTTGAGCTGACGGGAGTCGAAGTTATTGTAAACAAGATTCATATCGACAGCGAAGAGAAAGCCGTTCGGTATCGGTTTAGGAGTTCCCCTACTATCAGAATTAATGGGAAAGACATACAGCTGGAGACCAAAGAATCCCTCTGTGAATCCTGCGGCGACCTGTGCGGGGATGAGGTCGACTGCAGGGTATGGGTGTATAACGGCAAGGAGTACAATGTTCCGCCCAAAGGGATGATCGTCGATGCCATCCTCAGAGAGGTCTACGGCAGCGGAGACGATTCGCCGAAGAGCGATGAAAGAAAAGATTACGAACTACCTGAAAACCTCAAAAAGTTCTTTACGGCGATGAAGAAGAAAGGCGAAGGATGCTGCGCTAACAGCCAGTGAGGAGGGGAGCAAGTGTTTAGCGACCCTGTATTTTTAAATACAGGGTCTTTTTTATGTGGCTGGTAGCAGGAATAAAGTCACAATTTGTTTAATAATTTCTTATGTTGCAAAAAACTCAGTTGTTTATTTATTCAAAGCAAGTCATAAGGAAGCAATATCAAAAATTAGGAGGAAATGGCTGTGAAGAGGTTGGTTGCAATCATGCTGTTCTTGACGCTATTGTTATGCAATGTGCCGGTTGCCGGGGCAGCGGCTGACAGCGGTGTTGATTATCTCGTAAAGCCTGTGTTGAATTACGAGAGTGTAGGTATTTTCAGCGAAGGCCTTGCTTCCGTGATGAGGGATGGCAAATGGGGGTTTATAGACAGGAATGGCAAAGAAGTTGTGCCCCCGGTTTATGATGAGTGCTTGTTCTTTACCGAAGGCCTTGCTGCGGTTAGCAAAAACGGAAAATGGGGTTTTATCGACAGGACGGGCAAGGAAGTAGTGCCGCTGATCTATGACGGTGTGGATGTTTTCAGCGAAGGGCTTGCCGAAGTGGTGAGGGATGGGAAGCACGGTTTTATAGACAGGACAGGCAGAGTGGTCATACCGCTGCTTTACGATGAGGCGTGGCCATTCAAGGAAGGCCTTGCAGTGGTTTATAACAGTGATAGTGGATATGGCTTTATAGACAAGACGGGCAAAGAAGTGACTCCGTTGAATTATGATTTTGCAGACTCTTTCAGCGAGGGGCTTGCGGTTGTCGAGAAGGGCGAAAGCCTCAGTTTTATCGACAAGACCGGTAAAGTGGTGTTTAGCCGTGATTATGATGGAGCATGGCCTTTTAAGGAAGGCTTTGCCATAGTTTATAAGAATGGGAAGCATGGCTTCATAGATAAGAACGGGAGAGAAGTGATACCTCTGATCTATGACGACGCCTGGCCTTTTTCGGAGGGAGTTGCAGAGATCAAAAAGAATGGCGGTTATGGTTTTATTGACAAGACCGGCAGGGAAGTCGTCCCGCCAATATATGAGTTTGCTTTTGCCTGCAGCGAAGGCATGATGGCTGTTATAAAGAACGATAAGTACGGCTATGTAGACAGATCGGGCAGAGTGGTGATACCGCCGATTTACGATGATGGGGAATTTTTCCAAGAAGGCCTGGCAATGGTTATGAAGGGCGGAAAGTATGGATTTATCGACAAGACCGGAAGGGTAGTGATCCCCTTCGTCTATGAGGAAGCGGGTGGTTTTTGCGATGGTGTTGCTGCTGTCAAGAAAGACGGAAAATGGGGTATCATCGCAAATCCGCTGAAGTCTTCTCAGGCACAAAAGCCTGCAAGCGATAAGACAGTATCTGCAGTTCCGACGAACTCCTGCATACTGATTGATGGCAGAAAGGTCTCTTTTGAGGCCTACAACATCGACGGATATAACTATTTCAAGCTCCGAGACCTTGCCAAAGCGTTGAGCGGGACTCAGAAGCAGTTTGAGGTGGAGTGGGACGCTGCGAACGGCGTTATAAGAATTACCTCGGGCAAGAGGTATACCGAGACCGGCGGGGAGTTGTCGGTGTCTGGGAGCAGGCAGCCGAAAAATGCTTTGCCGAGCCCAGCTAAGGTATTAGTAAACGGCGGCGAGATAAGCTTTACCGCCTACAACATCGGTGGCTATAACTACTTTAAGCTGCGCGACATTGCGGCTGCTTTGGATTTTGGGGTGACGTGGGATGCCGCCACAAGTACCATTGAAATAACTACTTCAACCGGGTATGCAGAATAATATTTGTTAGTTAAGCATAAGATTGAGAATTGAGGAGGTATTCCGTTGTAAGCGAGGGAATACCTCTTCTTTTGTTAAATTATAACACTTGCAAAATGCATAATTTTGTACGACTATATGTATAGACATAATTATTTTTGGAGGTTTTAAAATGCTAATAATTGGCGAAAAACTCAACAGCGCCATTCCCAGTGTGCGGCAGATGATCAACGAAAAGAATGCCGCAGCTGTTCAGGAGCTAGCGCTCAAGCAGGTGGAGGCTGGCGCAGAGTATCTTGATCTGAACACGGCTCAGTGCGACGAAATGGAGGATATGGAGTGGCTGATCCGCACAGTGCAGGAGGTGACGGATGTCCCGCTGTGCATCGACAGCACCTCTGCCGATGTCATCAAGAAGGGGTTGGAGACGGTCAAAGGCGAAAAAAGCAGGGTGATGATCAACTCCATCTCGATGGAAAAAAACCGCGTCGAAGGCATGCTTCCGATTGTCCTTGAGTATGGATGCCCGGTGATCGGGCTCACGGTTGATGACAACGGCATTCCCAAGACCGCTGAAGAGAGGATCAAGATTGCTGAGCGCTTGATCGAACTCCTGTCGAAGCATAATTACGACCTATCCCGCCTCTATATCGATCCGCTGGTATTGCCCCTCGCAGTAGATCACACCAATGCCTTGATGTTCTTCCGCTGTTTGGACGAGATCAAGCGGCGCTTCAACATCAAAACAGTATCTGGGCTGAGCAACATCTCCTATAACATGCCGAAGAGGAAGTTGATCAACCGCTACTTTCTGACGATCTGCATGGCTTACGGCATGGACGCAGCCATCCTCGATCCCCTCGACCAGAAGATTATGACAGCCGTGATCACAGCTGATCTGCTTCTCGGAAACGACCGCTTTGGCAGGAATTACCTGATGGCCTATCGGAAGGGCGCTTTGGTGGATTGAACAGCCATTTAGAAGGAGGTGGAGGAGAGGGAAGAACGGGTCATAAAGAGAGGGCATGTGTTCACTTTATTAACTAAGTAACAAAATTAAGGAGTGAGGGTGAAGATGGCTGACGTTGAGAAGCTTTATCAGGAGAGATTGAAGCGCTATAAGACCGCTATGGAGTGTGGCAAGCCTGACAGAGTGCCGATCAGGCTCCAGGTTTCGGAGTTCATGGCCAAACATGCAGGGTTTACACTCCAGGAGATCTATTACCAGGTAGAGAAAAACATTGCGGCTGCTAACAAATTCCTGGAAGATTTCGAGGTCGATGTAGCTCCAGCGCCTCCTAGCCTGTGGTGGGCAACGCTGCACGATGCCGTAGGGGCGAAATATCTGAAATTTGCTGGGCGGGATTTAGAAGAGAACAGGCAGTTCCAGTATGTAGAGGAAGCCTACATGCAGCCCGAAGACTACGATTCCTTCATTGAGAACCCCACGAAGTGGATCATGACAACCTTCCTCCCGCGCATCCACAAAGAGCTGGCAGAACCCGGTTCCTACCGTGCCAACATATCTCTGATCAAAGGCGCTGCCGCGATGGCGATGTATACAGCCCAGACTGCTCAGGCATCTGAAGTATGGGCAAAGAAGTACGGCAGGCCTCCAGCCTTCACAGGGATCACCAAAGCTCCTTTTGATACTTTGGGAGATACGCTGCGCGGCCTCACCGGGATCATGCTCGACATCCATATGCGCCCACAGAAGGTTCTAGAAGCTACTGAGGTTTTGGTACAGCACAACATTTATTATGCGATGGCCACATCCCAAGGGGATACCGAGTTCCCGGTCTTTATGCCGCTGCACCGCGGGAGCTATCCTTTCTTAAGCCCCGAGCAATGGGATAAGTTCTACTGGCCGACGCTGAAGAAGGTGATCGAAGGTCTCTGGGCGCTTGGAAAACGGACGCTGTTCTATGCAGAAGGCAACTGGACACCGTACCTGGAGCGGATCGCCGAGCTTCCTGATAAGAGCATCGTCTTCCACGTCGATATGACTGACATGGCGAAGGCCAAGAAAATCCTAGGAGGCAGGTTCTGCATAAGCGGCAATGTTCCCAATACGCTGTTGGCTTATGGCAAACCCGAGGAAGTCCGTGACTACTGCAAGAGGCTGATAGATGAGTACGCTGCGGATGGCGGTTTCATCATCGATGCTGCAGGCGTTATCCAAGCTGACGCCAAGGAAGAGAACATCAGGGCGATGATCGAGACAGTGTTGGAGTACGGAGTTTATTGATACTGGAGAGGGAGGTCTGATGAGAATGTCGCTTGGTCAAGAAGAAAGGGAAAATAAGGGTTTTCCGCCTGGCGTTTGCGTCCCTTGGGAAGAAAAGCTGAAGGAACTTGGCACGATCCTCGGAAACGAGGAGATCATCAAGAGTGAATGGGAAAAGCTCGATGCCTTTGCCTACATCTATCTGTGGTGGTGGGTGCAGCGGTAGCCGTCTGGGTTTTTCGCAAAGAAATGAAAAAAGAAGGAGGAATTAATGATGTCTGGCGGTTTGGCAGATCTCACCAATTACATCCGCGAGCTGGATCAGGATCGCGTTCTTGAGGCTGTGGACAAGCACCTGGCAGAAGGGGCAAAACCACTGGAGATCGTCGAGGCCTTGCAAAAGGGAATGACGGAGGTAGGAGAGGCTTTTGCAAAGGGCGAGGTCTTCCTGAGTGAGCTGATCATGTGCGGCGAGATCATGAAACAGGTGATGGAGAAACTGGAGCCTCTCCTAGTCGGCCAGGAGCAAGAGTATAAGGGGACGATCGTCTTAGGAACTGTCAAGGGCGATATCCATGACCTCGGCAAGAATATCGTGGCCATGCTCCTCAAGGGTGCCGGTTATCGCGTCGTTGACCTAGGTGTTGATGTTCCGGAGCAGAAGTTCATCGACGCGTTGAAAGAGACAAAGGCGCCCCTTGTTGGGATGAGCGTCTTGCTGACTGCTTGCCAGGATGCGATGAAGGACACCATTAAGGCGATCAGGGATGCCGGTTTGACCGATGTCAAGGTGCTGATCGGTGGAAACTACGTGGATGAAAAGGTGAAGGAGTATTGTGGCGCTGATTACTTTGGGACAAGTGCGGATGTCGCCGTAAGGGTTGCTAATGAAGTGTTCGGTGCGTAAGCGACAATTGCCGGTTTCGGTATTGAACGAGCGGCTCCTCTCTCCCCCCGGAGGAGCCGCCTGCTATTTATTTGCGGGTATTACTCTTTTCCGGTCAGCAGCAGGCTGGCGAATTCCTCCGGCACCCCCCTGTCAAGTATGGCTTTTGCCGTAGTGTTGGAGTCATAAGGGACTTTCAGGAACTCTACATAGACTTCCTCGCTAAGAGTTAC
>JBNATO010000144.1:0-5524 GCA_049701555.1 Thermacetogeniaceae bacterium
ATTGAAAGCATATTCAATTTCTCTTTTTTGTTTATCGATAATTGTCTCAAGAACCGGAGTAATGATATCAATATAAGCCAGTTCATCTGGCACCACTATCAAAGGTAATTTATAGTAGTTTGCCGCATCAATCAATTCTTGAGAAATTTCTTTAAGAAAGATCCCTGTGTGACATAAAACCAGTGCTGCGCATTTGCATTGAGCAATCCTTTCGATAACCTGAACCTGTTCTTTAACATTATCCTTGATGGAATAAAAGGCAGTGATCAGAAGCTCATTGCCTCTGTACCAACGTGTTGCATTGGGAACTTCAATCACACTTACGCTATTAATAATATTATCTAACCCACCAAAACCAGCTATCACTCTTCCTACTTTAATGCCATTCAACTTTATGAGATCGAGAGCTTCTTTAACGGTTATTCCCACCGCCCAATCACCCTTCCTTTTATTCCCATATAAACAAAAACCAGTTAAAATTATAAACCAATCAGGCTTCCTTTAACTTTTTCTCGATCTCCCTGGCTGTCGGCGTTGCAGCAAGCCCTGCCAGGGAGGTCTCTTTTAAGGAATTAGGAATAGCATCCCCTATTTCCTTCATGGCTTGAATAACCTCATTAAGCGGTATCTTGCTTTCGATCCCTGACAAGGCCATGTCCGCTGCCAGCAAAGCTACCGCAGCACCTATGGCGTTCCGTTTAACACAAGGAATCTCCACTAAACCTGCAACCGGGTCGCATACCAGGCCAAGAAAGTTTTTGAGAGCCAACGCCCCGGCGTTGGCAGCCTTCCTAGGCGTGCCTCCAGCCAATTCCGTCGCCGCTACAGCCGCCATGCAGGAGGCCGTTCCACACTCCGCCTGGCAGCCACTCTTAGCACCAGCTGTGCCGGCGTTCTCATCGATGACCATACCCACTCCTGCCGCTGTGAACAGAGCACCGATAACGGCCTCTTCGTCAGCCCCGATCGCTTCGGCAACGGTGGATATCACAGCAGGCAGAATCCCGCACGAGCCTGCAGTCGGAGCAGCTACTATCCTGCCCTGCGAGGCATTTATCACAGCCACCCCCATAGCTCTGGCTGCAGCCAAAACCGAACCATAGCCAGAGAGAAGGGTTTTGGCTTTATTGAGGTAGCGAATGAGCAAAAAACCTTCTTCTCCAACGAGACCGCTCAACGACCTGTTTCCTGGTTTAATTCCGGCTTCGAGGGACTCCTTCATGATCAGCCATCGCTCTTTCATCCTTTGCCATATATCCTGGCGCCTAGCCCCTGACAACTGTTCTTCGCGTGTTCTTCGCGCTCTAGAACCACTTGCCAGATGGGACACCCTTTTTGCTCTGCCTCTGCGACCAGTTCTGCTATAGTGTTTTTCTTTTGCATGGCGGCACTCCCTTACTCAAATTTTTATAACACTTATCACGTCCTGTAAACCAGAGATCACTTGCTGTACCTCAATGGGGATCTCATCATCAGTCTCTATGATCATAAGTTTTTCTTTACCCATGCTACCCCGAGCAAGCCTCATCTCGTTGATATTAATCCTGTTGTTTCCAAGAACAGTGGCAACCCGGCCGATTACGCCTGGTCTGTCAAGGTGCTCCACTATCAGGGTGGGGTTTTTAGGATAAACAGAAACTTCATACTGGTTTATCCTGGTTATTAAAACATTTCCTCCATAGAACTTCCCCTCACAAAGATTCTCTTTCCAGAAGCTCCAGTCAAATCGATGTCAGCCGTGTTGGGGTGTAGCTCTGCACCTTCAGCAAACCTGAAACAAATTACCAGCCCCAGTTCAGCAGCTATGTTTAGGGACTCCCTGATTCTGAGATCATCACCCGCCATACCCAGGAGGCCAGCCACCAAAGCCCTGTCGGTTCCATGACCTTTATGAGTTTTAGCAAAGGAACCGTACAAAGTGATTTCCGCTCTCTGGGGCTTTTCTCCCAATACCGCTCTTGCAATATTCCCGATCCTCACGGCACCCGCTGTATGAGAACTCGAGGGGCCGATCATCACGGGGCCGATTATCTCAAAGACACTTCTAGCTGACAAAAAGTGCTTCACCTCTCTTTAGAGCGCTGTTCACTCACACTCTTCCTTGGAGTATCTGGCACGGGCACCCCCGATCAGCTTCGGGCGCGTCCGGATCATGCTCAGGTGAGCAAAGCCGATGCTTTTTACCCTGCTCCTTACCACGACACCGACGCTTCTGATGTGCATCCCGATGAAGACATCACCGATATCCATTCCAGCATGTGCTTTGATGCTTTCCACAACAACCGGCTTCTCAAACCTCTCCATCGCCGCAGCCGCAAGACCGCCACCGCCTTTGGGGTAAGGATAGACCGTAACGATCTCAAGCCCGTACCTTTCGGCACACTCCTCCTCCACAACTAAGGCACGGTTCAGGTGCTCGCAACACTGGACGGCCAGATAGATCCGGCGTTCCCTCACCTGAGGCAAAATCCCATCCAAAATGGCATGAGCGACGTCCAAGCTCGTGGCTGAACCGAGAGGTTTCCCCAGAACCTCGCTTGTGCTTCCCCCAACGACCAGAATCTGGCCGGGCTTCAGATCAGCAGCCTGCAGCAGGTCGCTCAAAGCCGTCTCCACCTGTTTGGTGATCTCCTGGAGATTTACTACGCCGTTGCCCGTCGTATTCTCCTCACACACAGCTCTTCCCCCCTTTGTTCGCAAATTCGGTGAAAATGTTTAAGTAAAAACGTGCAGCTATCGCTGAAGACAGGATAGCCGCACTCTCTATAAGAATTGGGGAGGGAGTTGTTAAAATAAACTAAATCGCTTTCATCGGATCACCCATGAGCAGTTGCATCATAGTGTATATATCCAGCCCGCTGATATAAGAAGACAGGTCTGCTTCGGCGAGAGTCTGCCTTAGCGCCGTCTCCTCATAAGGAAGACCTTGCAAGCGCTCCTCCAGGCCGGAAATCTCCTCTTTTCCGAAAAAGTCGCCGTAGATCTTGCAGCTTATGATTTTGCCTTCTCTGATGTCGAGCAAGACATCCAGCTTGCCCCATTCGAAGCGCCTTGACCTTCGCAGATTGTATCCCGGTGAGGCGCCATAGTTCCACTCCCAGGTGCCGTATTTTGTTCTCACCAGTTCCTCGACACGTGCGAGATCCCTCTCAGAAAGACGGTACTCCGCATTGTGATTCCCTTCCGCCTGAAAAAGGGCTTTCACGAGAGCAGCCTTGAACTCCTCCATCCCCAGCGGCCGTGGCAAATGCTCCTTGATGTTAGTCACCCTGCTCCTCACAGAAGCGACTCCTTTTTTCACCAGTTTCTCCGGGCTGACATTCAGGGCGCGCACCATGTTGCTTATATCAGAATCAAACAGGAGAGTGCCGTGGTGCAGCACGGAGTCCCCGTATCGGTACTGAGCATTGCCGGAAACCTTTTTGCCGTCCACCAGAATGTCGTTTCTCCCCGAGAATTCTGCCTCTACGCCAAGGGATCTCAAGGCAGCAACCACCGGCCTGGCGAAGCTCTCGAAATCGTAATGGCCGGCTTTCATCCCTCTGGCAATGAATGTGAAGTTAAGGTTGCCGAGATCGTGATAGACGGCGCCCCCACCGGTCAGCCTCCGGACAACAGCGATCCCGTTTTCTTTCACAAACTGGTGGTTGATCTCATCCCACGTATTCTGGTTTCTCCCCACGATGACCGCCGGGCTGTTCTGCCAGAGCATGAAGATGTCGTCGCCGAGGTCGAGCTCTTTTAGGAGATATTCCTCGAGGGCGAGGTTGAAGTAGGGATTAGTTGATTCGTTGATCACCCGGATCACGCCGCATGCCCTCCTCACAGTACCTGAAGTTATCGCTTCGGCAGAGAGTGAATAGACTTCCCCTCAGCATCCAACACTGCCTCCAGAAAGGCTTCACCAAGAGTGGGATGAGGATGGACAGCCTTGATGACATCCGTAGTCTTGAGCCTGTTTCTGACCACAACGCTCGCCTCTTGGATCAGGTCGCTGGCATGGGGTCCGATGATGTGCACACCGATGATCGTGCCATCTGCGCCAGCCAGCACCTTGACCATGCCGTCCGTCTCGCCCATGGCCAGGGCCTTGCCGTTGGCGGCAAAGAGGAATTTCCCAACTCTGAAGTCGATGCCTCTGGACTCCGCTTCTTCCTGGGTCAGGCCGACCGCAGCGATCTCCGGGAAAGAGAAGACGCAGGAAGGAATGGCATCGTAGTCAACCCTGTGGTCGAGGCCCGCCATCCTTTCCACAGCTACAATGCCCTCTTCGGAAGCTACGTGTGCAAGCATGGGGCCCTTGATCACATCCCCGATGGCATAGATACCGGGGACGTTGGTCTCATAGTTCTCGTCCACATTGATAAATCCTTTTTCGTCGCAGGAGACTCCCAGCTGCTCCAACCCCAGACCCCGGGTGAAGGGCTTGCGACCTGTGGCCAGCAGCACCAGATCGGCATTGCATTCGATCAAACCTTTTTTGCCTTGGGCAACCACTTTCAGCACTTCGCCACACTGCTCGATCCGCTCCACACTCGCTCCGGTATGTACATCGATCTTCTGCTTTTTCAAATAAACGCCCATCCTCTTGACGATCTCTCCGTCCATCGCCCCCAGGATGTTAGGAAGGTACTCGATCACCGTCACCTTGCTGCCGAAGGCGTTGAAGATACAGGCGAACTCGATGCCGATCACGCCGCCGCCGATGATCACCAGGCGCTCAGGCACTGTCTCCAGTTCCAGCAGCTCGTCGCTTGTGATCACCCCTGGGAGATCTGCTCCCGGGATCGGCGGCACCGCCGGTTCCGAGCCCGTAGCCACAAGGATGCGCCGACCGCAGATCTCCTTCCCACCAACGAGCACACGGCCGGGAGCAGCAATGCTGGCCTCCCCCTGGATCACCTCTACGCCGTAACCCTTCAGCAGGTCCCTGATGCCTGAGACAAGCCTAGCGACTACCCGGTCTTTTCTCGCCTTTGCCCCTGCAAGGTCGAAGCTGATATTCTCAGCTTTGACATTGTACTCCGACAGTCTGGCCAGTGTCTGAAGCACCGTGGCGTTCTGGAAATAGGCCTTGGTGGGAATACAGCCGCGATTAAGGCAAGTACCCCCCAAAGAATCCTTTTCTATTAAGGCAACATCCATGCCTAGCTGGCGCGCCCGGATCGCCGCAACATAGCCTCCAGGGCCAGCGCCGATCACGATCAGGTCTTTCATCTATACTCCTCCCTGATTCCGAACAAACTGAGCGTTGTTTAAAGAGAACGCCATTCACGGCAGCCGGCACCAGATGCTCGAGGGGGGAGCCATGGGGCCTGAAAGGAAAGGCGCCGGCTGCCGACGGCACGAGCTCTTTCTTTACCGTTCGGGTTTCCATTTGAGAACGGGCTCTCGCGCAGCTTTCACTTCGTCCGGCCTGCGGATCACAGCATTGTGAGGAGCATCTTTCAGCCGCTCCGGGTTCTCCTTGGCTTCCTGAGCGATCTCGAGCATTGCATTGACAAAGGCGTCTAGCCTCTCCTTC
>JBNATO010000145.1:0-5505 GCA_049701555.1 Thermacetogeniaceae bacterium
GCCCAGGGCCAGAGACTGAGCACGCAACAGCTCCAGAGGGAGTCCATGCGACCTTGTCCTCTCGCCGCTCTCGACAAGGGTAGTAAACAAGGCGCCTGGCTTCCCCCCTTCCCGTATCGCATGGTACAGAGCCAAACAGGAATCCTTCCCCCCGCTCCATGAGCAGAAAAAAGCCAATCCTTCGATCGACATATAAGTTCCTCCCCTTTTCGCTGCAAATAGAAAGACTCTTTCAGGCAGACCTGAAAGAGTCTCTACGAGTTTCTTTAAAAGCGGTTCTTCCGCATTATTTAATCTCAACTTCTGCTCCGACTTCAGTCAACTTAGCCTTGATGGATTCTGCTTCTTCTTTGCTGACCTTCTCCTTCACCGGCTTGGGAGCGCCATCGACCAGCTCCTTGGCTTCTTTCAAACCTAAACCAGTGACCTCACGCACAACCTTGATGACTTTGATCTTCTCGCTGCCAGCTGACTTCAAGATAACATCAAACTCTGTCTTCTCCTCAGCAGCAGGGGCCTCAGCAGCTGGAGCAGGCCCAGCGACAGCCGCAACCGCCACCGGCGCAGCTGCTGTCACTCCGAACTCCTCCTCCAAGGCCTTCACCAGCTCGGCCAGTTCCAGCACAGTCATTCCTTTTACCGCTTCGATAATCTCCGCTACCTTGCTCATCTTAAACCTCCTCACGAAATAAGTTTAATTATTAACCAGCTGCCTTTTGATCCTGGATCGCCTTTAGGCAATACACAAGTTTTCGAATAGGACCTTGCAGAACCCCGACCAGACCGTAAAGCGGGCCCTGCAGCCCTCGCAAAACCTGCGAAATCAGGACATCGCGGCTCGGCAGATCAGCCAAAGCCTTGACCTCGTTGACACCGACCACACGGCCCTCAACCAGACCGCCTTTAATCTCCAAGGGACGCTTGTTCTTCGAGAAATCGATAAGCAGCTTTGCTGGGATCACCGGGTCATGAAAACCAAAGGCGATCATTGTTGGCCCTGTCAAAAAGCCATCCAACCCCTCTAGGCCGGCTCTCTCGGCAGCGATCCGGGTCAAAGTGTTCTTGACAACCCGAACCTCTGCTCCAGCCTCCCGGAACGACCTCCGCAGTTCCGTAGCTTCCGCAACGTTCATCCCTCTATAGTCCACAAAGATGGCGGCCCTCGAGGTCTTCAACTTCTCTGTCAGCTCAGCAACAATCTGGGCTTTCTCTTCACGCCTTCCCATCTTACCCTCCTTCTTTTGCTTTAATTTTTTCTAAAAAAACAAGCCCTCCGCAGACAGCAGAGGGCATGCTTTCGCTCTCCCCTTGACCTCGGCAGGCATCTTTAAGCCTCACGGCACCTGCTGTCTACGGTCAATACCTGGACACCGAATCACAGCAATCATAGCAGAGGAAGCCTTTTTAGTCAAGAAACTCTTTATTTTTAGAAATTTTAGAAAAGCTTTGCCATCGGGTTGACTTTGATCCCTGGGCCCATCGTAGAGGAAACTGTGATGCTCTTCAAATACTGGCCACGAGCAGCCGCCGGCTTTGACTTGATCAGAGCATCGATCAACGTCACATAATTTTCCTTAAGCTTTTCAACAGGGAAGGACACCTTGCCGATCGGAACATGGACAATCCCGGTCTTATCGGCCCTGTACTCAACCTTGCCGCCTTTGAACTCCTTGACTGTACGGGCTATATCAAAAGTGACTGTTCCTGTCTTGGGGTTCGGCATCAGGCCACGAGGGCCAAGCAACTTACCCAAGCGGCCTACCTGACCCATCATGTCCGGGGTAGCGATCGCCACATCGAAATCAAGCCAGCCATCCTGTATCTTGGCTATAAGCTCCTCGGCGCCCACATAATCTGCTCCTGCCTCTTCGGCCTCCTGGGCCTTATCACCCTTAGCAAACACGAGAACCTTCCGCGTCTTTCCCGTGCCATGTGGCAACACAACCGTTCCTCTAACCTGTTGGTCTGCGTGGCGCGTATCGATTCCTAAGCGCACAGCCACCTCGACCGTCTCATCAAAATTCGCAGGAGCGATCTCCTTTACAAGGGCCAACGCCTCAGCTGGCTCATACAACTTCCCTTTCTCGACCTTCTCCGCAGCAGCGAGATATTTTTTTCCTCTCTTTGGCATACATTCCTACCTCCTTTGTGGTTCTTGCGGATTGCTCCTCCCACAGGGCCAGACCTTTCAGTCCACAATCTCGATGCCCATACTCCGCGCCGTTCCCTCGATCATCCTCATTGCTGCCTCAACATCGTTCGCATTCAGGTCTCTCATTTTAAGTTCAGCGATCTCCCGAACCTTTGACCTCGAGACCTTGCCGACCTTCTTGCGGTTAGGCTCACCGGAACCCGTTTCAATCCCAGCAGCCTTCTTCAGAAGCACAGAAGCCGGCGGTGTCTTGGTAATAAAGCTGAAAGTACGGTCCTGGTAAATAGTCACCTCAACAGGGATGATCACATCTTGCCCCGCGGTGCGCTCATTGAACTCCTTGCAGAACTGCATGATATTTACCCCATGCGGACCCAGGGCAGAGCCCACAGGAGGCGCCGGAGTAGCCTTCCCAGCCGGGATCTGTAGTTTCACAACTGCTATAACCTTTTTGGGTGGCATCCTTCACACTTCCCTCTCTTTCTCTGAGTGTTTAAGCTGCAATCAGCTTAATTTTTCCACCTGAGTAAAGTCGAGTTCCACAGGCGTCTCGCGGCCAAACATAGAGACGAGCACCTTCAGCTTATTTTTCTCAGGGTAGATCTCCTCAACAGTGCCGATGAAGTTTTCAAACGGCCCGCTGATCACCCTCACGCTTTCCCCGATGTCCAGATCGATCTTCGTGCGCGCCTCTTCTAGGCCCATCTGCCTCATGATCGCCCGTACTTCGCTCGGCTGCAAAGGGATCGGCTTGTTCCCTGACCCCACGAAACCCGTCACACCTGGGGTGTTGCGAACAACGTACCAGGAGTCATCGGTTAAGCACATTTCCACAAGAACATACCCCGGGTAGATCTTCCGCTTTGTGACACGGCGCTTCCCATCCTTTATCTCGATCTCATCCTCCATCGGCACGATGACGCGGAAGATCTTGTCCTGCATGTTCATCGAGGCAACGCGCTTCTCTAGATTGGCTTTTACCTTGTTTTCATAGCCTGAATAAGTGTGAATCACATACCATTTCTTCTCCATAAAGACAAGGGACCTTCCGGCCCCCACCTCCTCGGTACGATTGATTCAGTCCGCACAGCTATATAAAAAGATACATCTTCTCCGCTAAATGATCAACTCCAGAAGCCAGCTCAAAGCTGAATCCACCAGCCAGATGATCAAAGCCAGAGCCACAACCGATCCGATCACTACCGCCGTGTAGACCACTATCTCCTGGCGGCTCGGCCAGTGTACCCTTTTTAATTCTGCCCAGGTGCTCTGGAAGAATCTCGCTGATTCCTTAAAGAAGGAACGCTTCTGCTTGCCAGCCTCTTTTTTTATCTCCTTTCCTTTGGCCTGGGCCTTTTTTTCATCTCTGGATTTGGAGGGAGTAACCTCCACAGCCTTTGGCTTATTCTGAGCATCTTCCTTTTTTCTGAACAACAAGCTGATCTTCCCCTGCCGCTTTGACACCGGTTCCTCAGCTGTGCTCTGGGAAGCGGCAGCATCCAGGCGGATCTTTTCGCTCTTCTTCTCCTTTGCCGCCCCGGCCTTCTTGCTCATCCGCCCTCACATCCCTCTTGCTGTCTAAATCGATAAAAAACAAAAATCGGTTCCTGCCTATTTAGTCTCACGGTGCAAAGTATGCTTGTTGCAAACAGGGCAGTACTTCTTCAATTCCAGCCTATCGGGATCGTTCTTCTTGTTCTTCTCAGTTGTGTAGTTACGGCTCTTGCACTCTGTACATGCGAGCGTTATCCCTATACGCAACTGCGCCACCTCCCAACTGCTAAAAGAGCCTTCAATATACGGAATAAGCCAGGCAGGATACCTCATTTACTTTAGCATAGTCACTTATCTGTGTCAATAAAAAACTAAAAAGTATAAGTTCCCCCTTTTGATGGGGAACTTATAATAACGCAGCAAAAATACAAAGAAAGCAAAAACACTTAGGCCCCTTCGCCAGCTGCGATGCGCTCCACGGCATTGACCGGACACGCCCTGGCACAGCGACCGCATCTGCTGCAGCTATCCTTATCTATCGCATAATAGGCGCCTCCGTTATAATTGACAACGATCGCGCCCTTCCCCCCCTCAAAATTGCACACATACCAGCAGGTGGCGCAATCCATGCAGAGTTCCCTCTTGATCTCGTAATCAAACTTATACTTTTTCTTTTCCTCTGCCACAGCCGCTCCCCTCCTTTCCCCGTCAAGATAAAAATAAAACTGCTCGTATAAACTATTTCTTCGACGAACACAGAATTCCTTCCTGCAAGCACTCAAAAAATGAATCCAATCAGGGACGCAGCGTTCAATCCCAAGATCTTCTGAGTCAAATCTTCTGGCAAGCCGAGGCTGCGTATATTTGCGACTTCCTCGCTCTGATCCGTCCATGGGGAGTCCGTAGCGAAGAGGATTTTTTCAGGCCCGTGCTCGAGGATCATTCGACGCATCCTTTCCTTGCCCAACTTACAGAATGAAAAGGATGTATCGAAAAACACCTCTTTCCCCAAGAGCTCTCGCTCTACCTCATCCCAGCAGAGGTAGCCACCCATGTGCGCGGCTATAACCTTTCCCCCCGGGAAAAGCCTGAGGACATTGGCCAATCTCTTGGGGGTGCAATGGACCGGAGGCGGGAGCCCAACATCAACGCCCGCGTGGAAGAGAATGATCAGTTCCTCATTAAAAATAGCTTCGTATATAGGAAACATCCGCTCTTCATCAACAAAAAACTCTTGGTAATCAGGATGAAGCTTGATCCCTTTAAACCCTTGGTCCTTTATGCGCTTGATCTCTTCAAAAGGCCGCTCCAGGTCTGGGTGAAAAGCAGCAAAAAAAAGCAACTCTCTTCTCTGGTTGCCCCTCGCCCACTCGTTGATCTTTCTCACTTGTTGAGGGCGCGTCGCCACAGGTTGAACAACAGACAGGAAAATACCCGCTTTCCTCATCGATCTGCAAAGGTCAGTCACTGTCCCATCTACATGCGGCTTGATCTTCGCCCTCGAAGCCAAAAGAGGGATGGCACGTCTCGCAAGTTCATCAGGAAAACAATGTGTGTGGAAATCGATGACCATTTTCCTCAACCTTTCATGCATATTTGTCAATTTCTCTCTAATTTTAACAATAAAAAATTAAAGGCAGAACACCTTTCGCGTTCCGCCTTCGATCTTCATTTGGCTCCCCGGGCAGGATTCGAACCTGCAACCCTCCGGTTAACAGCCGGATGCTCTACCGTTGAGCTACCGAGGAATATGGCCCACAAACCAAAAACTATCTTAATTTAAATTCACAGCGAAGTCAATACTAGAGAGGGAGCCCAATTGGGCTCCCTCTCAAAAGGTTTCCTGGCAGTGACCTACT
>JBNATO010000146.1:0-5490 GCA_049701555.1 Thermacetogeniaceae bacterium
CTGCTATAACTACAAGGGGCAGCATTTTCAAACCGGTGGCCTCCCCGTAGTCAAGTTCTATGAAATTTTTTTCTTAGTTCAGCATCTGTGATCTTAAAATAAGTGGGTCTCCCGTGTGGACAGGTTTCCGGTTGTTCTGTTTTATCAAGCTGTTCTAATATACCTTGCATTTCTTCAATATTTAACCTGTCGCCTGCTTTGATTGCGCTTTTACAGGCAAACAAGATAGTTGCTTTTTCTCGTACAGTTTCAGGTTGCATTCTTTCAATTTCGACGTTTTCTTGGAGAAAATCGAGGATCTCTACCAAAAATGCTTCTGGGTTATCGACTAAACCAACCGGTACAGCCAAAATACTAATAGTTCCATTTGGGCTTTCTTTAAGAGTATACCCTAGAGAGGCGATAAAATTCTTATATTCTTCATAGATTTCTCTTTGTTGAGGTGTCAATCTGAGTTCTATAGGAGATATAAGTTTTTGATGGAATGGTATGCCTTTTTTGTTATGAACTGCTTTTTTTATCGATTCATATCTGATTCTCTCATGAGCAGCATGCTGATCAATAAAGTATATTTCTCCTTCCCCTTCAGCAACGATGTAAGAACCCAAGGCCTGCCCGATCACATGCAGTGATTGGAAATTGAAAGGTGCTTTCTGTTCCTGAAAAGATAGAGTTTCTCTGATGTAACTGTAAGAAGTTTTTTCTTCATGTATACCAGCGGTGTTTAAAACGAGTGTTGGTTTATCTTTGTCATTGTTTTCTGTTGATGTTATCGGGGAGATTGAAGAAATTTTAGGCTCAAGTAAAAATTTCTGGCTTGCCAGATGAGTTATCAAAGCGTTTCGTACTCCTTGTTGAATTGTGTCTGCTATGAGTGTGGGGTTGCTGAAACGTATTTCTCGTTTTGTAGGATGTACGTTAACATCGACAGTAGAGGGGTCCAATGTTATAAACAAAACCACTATTGGAAAGAGCCCCTTAGGTATTAAACCCCTATAGGCATTTTCAATTGAATGGTTGAGAAGAGAGTTATAAACGAGACGACGATTCACAAAAAAGGATTGATGAGAGCGATTTGCTCTACAAAATTTCGGAAGAGAAATAAAACCGTATAGTTGAATTCCTTTTTCCTGGAAAGATAGTTCAATAAAGTTCCGAATTGCATCGTTTCCATAAATAATCCCGAGGACATCTAGGAGGTTTCCTTGGCCATTTGTGGCAAAACGCAGCTGATTTCCTGAATAATAGCGAAAAGATATCTCTGGATAGCCGAGAGCAAAACGTGTTATTACATCAGATATTGTGGCTGCTTCAGTTTTAAGGCTTTTCAAAAATTTTCGTCTTGCTGGAGTGTTGTAAAAAAGATCCTTAACTGTAACTTGAGTGCCAGGAGGACATCCTATTGAGCTGATAGATTCTATTTTTCCACCTATTGCTATGAGCTTGATTCCTGAGATTTCTTCGGGAGTTCGTGTTATAAGGGTAAATCTAGACACTGCTGCAATTGCTGGGAGAGCTTCTCCTCGAAATCCGAGGGTTCTAAGACAGTTAAGGTCTTCTATAGATGTGATTTTGCTTGTGGCATGTCTTTCAAGGGCAAGTATTGCATCGTCTTTTGTCATTCCAGAGCCGTTGTCGATAACCTTAATTTCTTTGAGACCGGCTTCGATAATTTTGATTGTTATCTGGTTAGCACCTGCATCGATAGAGTTTTCGAGCAGTTCCTTAACTACAGATGCCGGTCTTTCCACGACTTCCCCGGCAGCGATCTGGTGAATGATTTCTGGATTGAGAATTGAAATTCGACCCATTTTAAAACGCATTCTCCAACCTTTCTGAAACTGAGTATTGAAGGTAAATATCCCGTGGCTTATCTTGCAAATAAATGAAATCAAGACCTTCAGGTTTTTCAATAATATAATCTTTATAAATGGCTCTGGCTTCTTCTTGACATTCCTTACACGCCTGCCATGGTATGGCTACAGCCAGTATAGTGCATTCTCTTCTTGTCGGGTAGAGGCCGCGTGACTTGATGATCTGGTACCCTGGGCAGGTGGGGCAAAGCTTTATTTTTTCTTCTTGTTGTTCTCTGATATTGTCAGTGTCATAGTAAATGTATCTTCTTCTCTCGTGATATTCTCCTCTTCGCACATATCTTTGTTGAGCTAACGATTCTTTATTTCGCCAGACTTCGTTCAGGTAAGTTGTTAAATCTTTGATGTAATTCATATGTTCGGGAGATTCTTTGAATTTCTCAGGCTTATAGTCTGGTTCTCTTACGCAGGAGTAATCTAAGCCTGCCATAGCAAGGATAATTCCCATATTCACATAAGGAAGGGCGGTTTCAATCGCATATCCTCCTTCTAGCACGGCAAGGTCTGGTTTTAATTTTTCGTTTAGAAGGGCATATCCTTGGGCGCTGAAACACATATTTGCAAGAGGATCTGTGTAGTGGTTATCTTGACCTGCTGAATTTATTATTATATCAGGCTTGAAATCTTCTAGGATTGGCAAGACAAGGTTATCCAGTATATAATGAATCCCCTCATCAGTGGTATGAGGAAGCAAAGGTATGTTTATTGTCATTCCAAAAGCTGTCGGTCCTCCGAGTTCATCAACAAATCCAGAACCAGGATAGAGAGTGCGACCATCTTGATGAAAAGAAATGAAAAGTACATCTGGATCATTCCAGTAAATGTCTTGAGTTCCATCCCCGTGATGAACATCTGTGTCAACAATCGCTATTTTCTTCAAGCCATAGTGTTTTCTTAAATATTCGATCATAATTGCCTCGTTGTTGATGTTACAAAATCCTCTGTTGCCATGTACTACCCTCATAGCGTGATGGCCAGGTGGCCTTACTAGTGCAAAACCATTTTTTATCTCTTTTCTCATCAGAGCGTCTGCAAGTACAAGAGTTCCTCCTGCTGCGATCAAGTGTGCGTCGGTTGCCTGAGTTTTGATATCAGGAACACAAAAATGAACACGTGCTATGTCTTTATAGGTAGCTAATCTTGGTTTATATTCAGCGATTTCAGGCAGATCCATTATACCTTCTTCGAATAATTGATCTCTTGTGTAGAGAAGCCTCTCTTCCCTCTCAGGATGTGTCGGAGTAATTGCCCAGTCAAACGCTGGGAAAAATACAAGGCCTGTTTTATTCGGCATATTGCTCCCTTCTTTCTCTTTCTAGCCAATTTGCCATGATACCTGTTGGAAACTGAACACAAATATCATATAGCTTGCCAGTTGTCCTCCAGCCGCGCACCATATTAAAGACCTCGCTGTAGAGAATTTCTGGTTCTTCATCGACGGGGATACCGAGTTTTTCTCCTTCCTCTCTTAATCTCTTCATGCAAAAATCTATTGCATGCCTTTCATCAGGAAGCGAAACCGAGAGTCTCTCCTGTACACCATTTTCTTCTATGAAATAAAAGTTTCTTTCCGTATCGAAATGGAAGGTTAGGCAGAGATTTACTTTTGCTAGGGCAGCTCCGATAGCGTTGGCGACTTCTGCATGAGGGGGAATTATGGCTTTGCATCCCATTTCTTTCTCCAAGAGAGGCAAGATCGCAGCAGCTGCTCCGCCGATTCCGACGACATTTTGTGGACGTATTTTTTTCTTTTGGAGAATTTCCCAGACTCTGTATGCAGGTTCTTGCTCCCACGAAAGGAACATGTTATCAATTTCCAGCGCTATCTTTTTAACAAATTGATTCAAGACCAGTTTGGCTGTTTCTTCTGGAGAAATGTTTAGTGAGGCACCGAGATTTTCCATACACCTATAAGCTCTTTTTTCATCTCCGATGTTTGTGAGACCTGCTACTCGCATCGCATCGGTAGGAGTGGGTTGGGGCCCGCCAAGGCAGTATGCAGGGCCCTCTCTTTTGGGAAGTATTTCCAGAGAATTATTCTTGGCGGTTACAATGCTATCTCCACCTATTGGTATCGATTTAGTAGCGAAACCCCTGATATGAGTGTAGTCTCCGTCAATTTTTGCTCCCCGTGATGCAATGAGAGGTTTTCCGGAGAGGATCAAAGCAAGATCCGTGGTAGTGCCACCGATGTCTAAAACAACTGAAGTCTGGTTTTTTGGAGTAAGAGCCAGGACACCGAGTGTGCTGGCAGCAGGCCCAGAGAAGATTGTTTCAACAGGTTTGCTTAAGGATTTTGAAAAGGGCAGTGTTCCCCCATCAGCTTTCAATATGTAAAGAGGCGCAGAGATGCCTTTTTCTCCCAGAGCATTGACTACTTGTTTGTAGAAATTAGCATATCGTTCCCGTGTTGCCAAGGTGAGAAGAGTAGTTACCACACGCCTGGGAAAATTGAGTCGTCCAGTGACCTGATGTCCCATTATGATCTTCAGGTCAGGGGCATGTGAGGAAAAGTATGATGCTACTGTTTTTTCATGCAAATTGTTTCTCTGGGAGAACTTGCCAACAATTGCGACCCTCTTTATACCTTCTCTTTTTATGGATTCTAGACATGCTTTTATTTCACTTTCTTTTAAAGGCTCAATTTCTCGGCCGCGGTAATCTATAGCACCAGAAATAACATAACACTGTGTCGCTTTGAATCTGTATGTGTTGGGATTCAAACCAGGTCCTGGGATCAGAACCAAAGCTACTGGGTCGACATCGTTTGTAGCGATCATATTTGTGATTAGAGTTGTGCTCAAAACGATACGCTCTATTTTATGATCGCCTGCTGCATCTAAGAGAGGATTTAGGGCACTAAGTAGAGATTCCAGTAAATTTTCCGGATTCGTCGGAGTTTTAACCTTTTTTACAACTTTTTCTTTATCTATTAAAACAGCATCTGTGTAAGTACCTCCAACATCGAGACCGATCAACATATATGACACCTTACCTTCTCTTTCTTGAATAATTCTTTCCTTCGATGTGCCTTTGCAGTCTTTGTTGCCAGTTGGAGAGGATATTTAAGGCTTCAAGCGGGGTTGTATTGACCAAATTCAGTTCTTGTAACTCTTTTAAGATCTGGTCTCCTTCATCAAAGAGAACAAGCTGAACGGCTCTTTCTTTGAGGGACACGGGTTTATTGTTATTACTCTTGTTGGCGGGTTTTGTGAGTTCTTCTTCCATGGAAGCAGCGACCTGTTTAGCTCGTTCTACAACCTCTTCTGGCAGTTTTGCCAGGCGTGCTACTTGGATTCCATAGCTTTTATCAGTCCCTCCTGGTATGACTTTTCTTAAGAAAATAATTTCTTCTCCTTCTTCCGCTACTGCGACAGAAAAGTTGACAACTCCTGGCAATTCTTCTGCTATTTTTGTTAATTGATGGTAATGAGTAGCGAAGAGAGTTTTTGCTCCTATTCGGTTGTGAATGTACTCGACGATTGCCCAAGCAATTCCAAGACCATCAAAAGTACCTGTTCCTCGGCCGATTTCATCAAGGACGATAAAACTGTTTTTGGTGGCTTGCTTTAGGATATAAGAAACCTCATTCATCTCCATCATAAAAGTGCTTTGG
>JBNATO010000147.1:0-5489 GCA_049701555.1 Thermacetogeniaceae bacterium
TTCTGGCCTCCAGAGGCACTTTCACCGCTATCTCTTGATAGGAGGTTTTCCGGAGCTTGCCTTATCCGATGACACCAGTTTTGCCCAAAGGATTCTGCGAGAGGATGTTGCAGACAAAGTTTTAAAAAGGGATTTAACCGCTCTTTTCGGGACAAGAAACGTAAACGATTTAGAAAAAATCTTTCTTTACCTTTGTCTTCATAGCGGTGGAATTGTGGTACAGGAAGCGATTGCCAAGGAGTTGCAAGTTTCCCGCCAGACTGTGGCCAATTATCTGACTTTGCTGGAACAGTCGAATCTTGTCTACATAAGTGATCCTGTGGAGATCGGTGGAAAGAAGATTCTAAAAGGAAAACCGAAGGTGTACATAGCCGATGCTGCGTTGCGGAATGCGGTTTTGTTGTTAGACGAGAGCGTTTTAAGCGATCCCGAAGAGATGGGAATAATCGTTGAAACGGCAGTCTTCAAGCATGTGGCTTCTTTTTACTATCCTATTCTCCCCAAGATTGGGTACTATCGGGGAAAGGGAACAAATAAGGAAATAGATATAGTTGTTGCTCTGCCAAAGGGCAGGATTCTCATCGAAGTTAAGTACAGAGAGGACACCTCTTTAAGAAGGACAGATGCCATTGTTGAACTTGCGGATTTGCCGGATACTGTCGGAGCCATACTTGTTACTAAGAATGCTGATGATTACGGAGTTTTGCCTTTTAAAACCAGAGTGCCTATAGTCAAGATACCTGCATTTGCGTTTCTCTACTTGCTTGGTCATGCGGAGAGGTGATCGCAAAACTCACTCGTAGCTCAGGGCCTCGGCAGGCTTCAGCCTCGATGCCTGGAGGGCGGGGTAGTAGCCGAAGAAGATCCCGACCATCAGGGCGAATGCGGCGGCGATGATCACCGAGGAGAGGGAGACGGCTGTCGTCCAACCGCTAAAAGCTGAGAAGACCCTGGAGCCGGCGATCCCCACGATGATGCCTACCAGCGCTCCGCTCATGCTGAGGAAGACGGCCTCCAGCAGGAACTGCCTGAGGATGTCCTGCCTGCTCGCTCCCAGGGCCATCCGGATCCCGATTTCCCTTGTGCGCTCTGTGACCGAGACCAGCATGATGTTCATCACCCCGATTCCCCCGACGATCAGGGAAATGGCGGCCACTCCCGCCAGGAACAGGGTCAGGATGCCGGTGATGTTCTGGGCTTCGCTCTGCAGCTGGGCCATGTTCCTGATCGTGAAGTCGTCATCCTGGCTGTCGCTCAAGCGGTGCCTCTTGCGCAAGAGGTAGGCGATCGCCTGCTGTACGCCGTCCATCTCCTCAAGGCTCCTCACCTTGACCTGGATCATGTTGACCGCCTTGTTTGTCGCTCCGATGAGCCTCAGCTGGGCTGTCGTGACAGGGATGTAGACCACATCGTCCTGGTCGCTGCCGCCTGAGGACGCCCCGACAGCCTGCAGCAGCCCTATCACCTTGTATGACTCGCCCCCGATGGTGATCTTCGTGCCGACGGGGTTGGTCCCTGGCGTGTAGAGGTTTTCGTAGACGGTCTGGCCGATAACCGCTACCATCCTGGCGCCGCTGACATCGGATTCATCGAAGAACCTCCCGTATTCCAGGCTGAGGGAGGAGATGTCGGCGATCTCCGGTGCGGTGCCGATCACAGGCGCTGTCCAGGTGTTGCTGCCACGGGTCAGGAGTTGGCTTGAGCGCACCTGGGGGGCTGCCGCCTCCACTCCGGGGATCCGGCGGACTGCCTCGGCGTCGTCGAGGGTCAGCGTGTTCGCCGTTCCGCTGCGCACGAACTGACCGGCAGCCCCGGGAAAGATGGTCAGAGTGTTCGTTCCCAGGCGGTTGATCCTCGACATCACCTGCTGCTGGGCGCCCTGGCCGATCGACATCATCAGGATGACAGCTGCCACCCCGATGACGATCCCCAGCATGGTGAGGGCCGAGCGCATCTTGTTGGCCTTCAGCGCCCTCAGGGCGAAGTCGCTCAAGACTCTCAGCTTTGCCGGCATCTCAAGACCACCTCTCGTCTCCGATGATCCGCCCGTCCCGCAGCAGCACCCTGCGCCTGCAGTAGGCGGCGATCTGCGGCTCATGGGTGATGATGACGACGGTCACACCCTTTTCCCTGTGCAGCCTCTGGAAGATCTCCATCACCTCGGCGCTGCTCGCCGTGTCGAGCGCTCCTGTCGGCTCGTCTGCCAGGATCAGGAGGGGGTCGTTGACGATCGCCCTGGCGATCGCCACGCGCTGCTGCTGGCCGCCCGACATCTGATTGGGGAGGTTGTTCGCCAGGTGTTGGATCCCCAGCATCTCCATGACAGAGAGCGCCTTCTCCTCGGCTGCTGCTCCGGTGATCCCCGCGTAGAAGAGCGGCAGCTCCACGTTGTAGAGGGCTGTGGCGCGGGGGAGCAGGTTGTAGCGCTGGAAGACGAACCCGATCTTTCTGTTGCGGATCTCTGCCAGCTCTTTGTCGACGAGGGCGCTGACGTCGATCCCATCGAACAGATAAGCGCCGGATGTCTGGGTGTCCATGCAGCCGATGATGTGCATCAGCGTCGACTTGCCGGAGCCAGAGGGGCCCATGATGGCGACCATCTCCCCCCTGTCGATCTTCAGGTCGATCCCCCTCAGGGCGTGCACCTCCACACCTGAGAGGGGGTAGACCTTGGTGATCCCCCGGCAGTCGACGAGGGGATGGGGGTCTCTGGAAAGGGTTGTCATCTTACCTCCCTCCCATCGGCCCGGGGCCCATCCCCGGGAGGCCCATCCCCGGCATCCCCGAAGACGACCTCCACGAAGAGCGCTGGCTGGAGTTCGTGCGGGGGGTGAACGATGTGCCTGTGCCGGATGATGCTCCCGTTGACTGCCTGACGATGATGATGTCCCCCTCTTTGAGGCCGCTCTTGATCTCCACGTTCAGGTCGTCGGAGATCCCTGTTTCCACCCGCTGCAGCCTGGGCTTCCCGTCTTGGAGCACCACCACGAAGGCGCTTCCTGCTGAGGAGCTGACAGAGACAGGCCATCTATTTCCGGGGCGCGCCGTCGCCCCCTTGCTGGAACCGCTCGGAACCTGGCCGGTTGAGGGCCAGCGGCTGTTTCTGCGCATAGCTGTCATCATGTATGTCCTGGCGAAGCTCAAGGCCTCCTGCGGCACTGTGAGGACGTGTTCTGCCGAATTGACGATGATCTCGATGCTCGCCGGGAGCCCGCTCCTGAGCAGGGTGTAGTCGTCGATGGCGATCGTGGCGTCGAACATCTGGACGTTGTTGACAGTTTTGGCCATGGGGGCGATGTAGCTGACCCTTCCGGTGAAGGACTTGTCAGGGTAGGTGTCGACTGTGAAGGTGACCTTCTGGCCGACCTTCACCTTGCTGATGTCCGCCTCGTTGATCTTGGCCTTGAGCTGGAGCTCTGTCGAGGAGAGGTAGATGTAGAACTGGCCGGTGTCGCTGCTGCTTCCGGATGCCGATGTTGCCGCCCCGCCGCCTGTCCACTGGCCGACATTCCCGTTGATCTCGGCCACGTACCCGTCGAAGGGGGCGATGATCCGGGCGTTGTTGAGGTTTTCTCTGGCCTGCTCGAGGTTCAGCTGCGCTATTCTCAGGTTGGCCAGGGCGCTCTTGATGTCAGCGTCGTTGGTCGTCGCTGCGAGGTTGGCGAGGTCGCTCTGGTACTTGACGAGAGCCGACTGGTAGCTCTCCCTGCTGCTGTCCAGCTCTGCCTTGGAGATCGCCCCTGCCTCGTAGAGTGCCTGGTTCTGCTCCAGGGTTGCCCTGGCGTTTTCCAAGGATATCTTGTCGAGTTCCAGCTGGGCGTTGATCTGGGCGATCTGCTGAGGTTTGGTGTTCACAAGCTTGTCGTAGTTGGCCTGGGCGACCTCCAGGGAGGCCCGCGCCTGCTCGTAGGCGTTCTTGAGCTCCGTCTGCTTCTCCTCTGCCAAGACCTGTCCGGCTTTGACCCTGTCCCCTACGTGGACGTAGACCTTCTCCACATATCCCGAGGATTTGAAGGTAAGGGTGACCGCCTGTACAGGCTCGATCGTTCCGGATGCGCTGACAGTCTGGACGATGTCGCCGTAGCTCACCCTTGCCGTCTCGTAAGCGCCGCTTCTGCTGTTCTTCGCGTGCCAGTACCAGGCGCCGCCCGCCGCCAGAAGAAGCAGAAGCGCGGCGACCGCCTGCCATCTGCGCCTTTTCAGGAATTCTCTGAACTTTGTCGGGATCACTCCATCGCTCCTCCCCGCTGTAGGTTTCTCCTCTCGCTAAGCTCACTGCCCGCTGTATGCCCACGGCGTCTTGAAGGCCTGGACGAGGATGGCGTGCTGGCACTCGTTGTTCAGGAGCGCCTGCCTGCACGAGGCTGCGGCGCTCTGGGCCGCGAGGAGTTCCAGCCTGCTCGCCCTGCCGTACTGGTACTTCAGTTCTGTCATCCGCAGGGTTTCCTCGGCTGCGGCCAGCTTCCGCTCCAAGGCGGCATGGTTTGCCTCCAGCTGCTGGATGCTGTTGTAGAGCGAGCGCACAGTCTGCTCAGCGTTTTCCTTCGCAGCCTGGGCATTTTCCTCAGCCTTAGAGACGGAGATCTCCATCCCCTTGTAGGTGTGAGCTTCTGTGCTGCTGTAGCTGTAGATATCGAGGGCGATCTTTGCCTGGGTAATCGCCTCTTTTGCCCTCCAGACAGTGGGGCTTGCATCCAGTACCCGGGCGATCTCGGCGTCGAGGCTGTCGATCTGCAGCGGCGAAAAGACTGGCTTATCCGTCAAAACGGGGCGCTCGTCCGGCTGGAGCCCGACTAGCTGGTTTAGCTTTTCGTAGGCCGATGCCAGCGCCTTTTCGGCGGCTGTGTAGGACTGTTTGGCTGCTTCCAGGTTATTCTGCTTCTGCTCAACCTCATATTTGCTGGCTCCTCCGAACTGGTTCTTCAGGCTGGTAGCGCGGTACTCCAGATCCGCCTGATCGAGCGCCTTTTGTGCCACATCCAGGGTAGCTTCTGCCTCCAGGACACCGTAATAGGCCTGGTAGACAGAGATGACTATCGAGTCCTTTTGTGCCTGGTAGTCCTTTTTGGCTGCCTGGAGGTCGAGGTCTTTCTGAACGAGGTTGTTAAAGGCCTGTTCGGCTTCTGGGGTGGCCTCTCCGGTCGGTATGTATTCTACCTTTTCAGCAGCGGCGTCACGGTCCTCTTGGGCGAGCTGGATGTTGTATTCAGCCAGCCGTAGCACCCTGCTGTGGGCTATGGCCTTGTCTATCGCCTCCTTGAGGCTGAGCGTCTCTGCTGAGTCCCCTTCGGCGAAGGCCGGGAGAGAGGATGTGATGATGAGCAAAGCGCAGAGGGCTGCTGTAAGAAGCTTCCGCAAATGGCATCACCCCGTGGAAAAAGTCCTTGGGTTTGATCGTATACCAAGAAGATCGCAATAAAGTCATGAAAAAATAAAACCTAAATCCGTGACAAACGAGCCACAATAATTCCTAGCATCGCTCAAAATCT
>JBNATO010000148.1:0-5395 GCA_049701555.1 Thermacetogeniaceae bacterium
TCTGCGCTCTCGCTATTGTTCTGTGCGCCCCCTTCCCTCTCCGCTTCCGCCGTCTCCATACCGCCTTGCGCCTGTGCCGCCTTCGCCGCCAGCAAGGGGTACAGCGCCCACTCCAGCTTCTGCGCCGCTTCGCCATCCGCGCGGACTTCTATCTGTACCGCTTCACGTAGGACTGCCGCGGCTTCAGGAGGTAGCACCCCATCGGGAAAGGCTACTACCACTGCTTTTCCCGCGGCGTATGCTTCTTTCGCCGCGTTCCAGTCCAGCGTCATCACCACTGCCGTCTTATCCCACGCAGAAGGCACCGCCACGCGGCTGGGGAGTTTTAGGGGTACTCGGAGTAGGGGTTTTTTCTCTTTCCTCGCTTCCCGCTCCGCGATCGACTTCAGCACCGCCCGCAGTTCCTTCTCGTCCAGCGGGGGGCGGTTGCGTTTGTTCCAGTCCTGCAAGAGCAGCCATACTTCTGCCTCCGGCAACCCACGTGCCAGCCAGTGCCCCGCCAGCCGGGTCGCGGCGTCGTTCCGGCGGCCTTCCTCCACCCCTCCAAGGAGTTCTAACACCCAGTCCGGATCCTGCCTTGGAGGTGGTTCCTCATGCCCAGGATTAGCGGAAATACGGTTGGTAAGAAGGTCTAGGAGCCACGCCGGGGGCAGGGCAAGCTCCACGTCCCGCGGGGAGCGCCCTTTTGCCCACACATACCTGCGCCCGCTCGGATGAACCGACGGTGGAGCTACCACGTACCCACCGTCGCCGCGGACGTCCAGGCCCTGCACACCAGCCAGCCCCGCGGCGTTTTGAACCGAGAAGCCAGGGTGCACAAAGTAAACGTGATACCCTTTGCCGGTAGCAACAGTCGGTGTTTGCGGAATTCCCTGATTTTTGGCGGTTTCCAAAGCGAGCATCGAATCTAAATCCAGTACAACAAAGCCTGAAACAGTCCCAGTAATCAGGCCGATATTTGCCTCCGGCCACTTTCTCCACCACTCGCTTACCTCTTCTTTTGTGGCCCTGCGTCTTTGAAATTCCTGCCAAGAAGGAAGCAGAGGGCGCTTGTCCCGCGGGCGCAGGGGAATAACGCTCCACCCCCGGTTAACATAGTAAATAGCCGCTTTAAGCACGCCCCGCAATCCTCCCCTTCTTCAGCCTGCTGTTTAACCTCCTCATTCTTGCCGCCGTATAAGCTGCATACGCTTTACGGGACAGTGCGTCCGCTTCACTGTTTTTCTCCCGAGGAACCCAAGTGAACCGAAGCCTAGGAAACTCTTCCGCCAAAGCCTTGGCCCGGCGGTACAGCGGTAGGATACGGGGGGAGTGGACTGCGTATTTTCCGGCCAGCTGGTAAATCACGAGCTGACTGTCCGAACAAACCTCTATTTCGGCGTCCAAGTATTCGTTTTCTTTAAGCCACTCCAGCGCCCGAATCACTGCCATATATTCGGCGACGTTGTTTGTTGCTGCAGGGCCGTTGCAAGCCACCCCACAGCTTTCAGTCAGCTTCTCCCCGTCCTGGTAAACCACCCAGCCGTAGCAGGCCGTGCCGCCGGGGTTAACAGGCTCGCAAAGTCCATCACAGTACACACGTATCATTAAACATTTGCCCCCTTTCTCTTTTTAAGAAATCAAAACGGAACGTCATCAGAATTATCATCGGCAGCATCACTATCCCCATCACCACTGGCACTGGTAAACGTCAGTTTTCGATCGCCAGGATCCACTTCTGTGTATCTCGCCTCATCTCGAACAGAATATATTTGGACGTTCCCTGTGGGGCCGAAGCGGTTTTTTACCACGCAAAAATCTATTGCTTTTACGGCGCTGTCTTTCTCTTCGTTGCGGGGATCCTTGGCCCAACGGAGCTGGATCCCCACGTCCGCAGTGTATTCCACCTCTCCGGCCTCCTTGAAGTCCGCAACGCTTGCCCCACTGGAATCTCGACGGTAGGCTTCCTTCGCGAGGGAAGAGATGACCACTACCGGCCCGTTCGCGATCTTAGTTAGCTCTGTCAACCCCGCCACAGTTTGAATTACCCGCTGGCGCAGGTCTTGATACACTCCCCCAGCAGAAGTGAATGCCAGTTTTTGGATGTAATCGACCACGACCATCACGCGCTTGGCGCCGGTCTGGGCCATCATCCGCCGGACTGCCCCCCGAATATGAGCAACGGTGGTGTTCTGCGTCGCGTCGACTACGGCAAATCGGCTGTCTATCTGTGCTCGGGCTGAGCGGGCAATCATCGCAAATTCGGCAGGATCGGCCAAGGCGCGTTCGAAGCAGTAGGGGTTTCGCCGGTTGTGGATGCAGGCCAGGCGGAGTGCGAGCAGGTGGATCGGCCTGGTCTCCTGCACATCCACCCAAACCACCGCCGTGTCCTTCTCCGCAGTAATATACCGGTGCGCCCAGGTCAGCGCCAGAAATGTTTTTCCTACTCCCGGCTGGCCGCCTAAAGCGTAAACACCAGGTTGCATCCCGCCAAAGGCTTCAGTGATGCTGGGAAGATCTGGGCCGAAGCTGGGGTGTGCGGTGGGACGGCCTGTGGTGGCCATAAGCTGGTTTTTTTCTGCCAGGTCGGCTTCCGCTGCCGCCAAAAGATCAGCAAAATTTACTACCTGTCCTGGGGCCAGCGCCTTTACCGCCTGCTGGGCCTCCGTGAGTTTCTCAATGGCGGTTTCTAAAACGTCCTGCACAGGTTTCCCAGAACCGAGATCTGTCCAGAATTGAGCCACTACCTCCGCCGCTCTCCGGCGCTGCGCTAACATGACCAGTTCGGACACTGCCGCGTCCAGGTCGGCGGGCGGCGTGGCGGGCGGAAGCGGTGGGGGTGGAGAGCCGGAAGCAAAGGCAGTGGAAAGTTGTATGAAAATATCTTTGTGGACGGTAAAAATTTCCGGCGTGAGGACGTCTTCTGCGTACCGGAAGAACGTATCTGCGTCTGCGCTTATTCCCGCCAGCACCGCCTCCTCGAGGGCTTGATCGATAAAGGCCGCGGCGGGGGCGGGAAGGAACGTGAGTTTGCTCATCAGCATCTCCTCTCCTTTTTTTACCATTATTGGATCCTGCATTAGCTTTTAAAAGTAATCAAAAAGGGCCAGGGGGTTTTAAAAACCCCCTGGCCACTTCTTTCTTAAATATTCTTAAAATATCTTAGTGGAAATTTGCGCCTGGAAACCCTTGTGGCACAAGGCTTCCCGGGATCGCCACCACGCTCGTACTGCATGAAAAACACGCTCGTACTGCATGAAAAACACGTTCATACTGCAAGATCAGCCACGCTCGTAGTGCAAGATCAGACCACGCTCGTAGTGCAAGATCTAGCCGTGATCAAAATGGTAATTCTTCTTCGTTCACGCTCTCTGACTTTGAAGGCGGTTCAACATCAAAATCTGCATCAATTACGTTGGAATTAACGCTGTAGTTTAGCGTTATCTCAAAGTTTCCGTTTTCTTTTTTGTTGATCTTTGCAATACCAGCTTCTTCGATAGACGTAAGCAGGTTGCACACTACTTGGTTGACTTCATTCCTCCAACGAGGCCGATACCCCGCTATGTCCACAATTTTTTCTGGACTCAACACAACGCGCCCACCGCGGCCAGCTAGATAGTACACCATGTTTTTTACAGGAACCCTATGCTCTCTTGGTAGCTTCCTGGCGGCTTCCAGCGCTGCTACGGGTATGGTACAGAGCATATTCTTTTCAGAGCGCTTTCCATATCGGAGAGTAATAATTTTCACGTAAATATCGGACAATTTAATTTCGACCCGTTGCTTTCTAGCGGGCAACGGATTTCCGTAATCGTCTTTCTTAACCCATTCGGCGTAGTCGCAAAAACCAAAGACCCTGGAGCCCCAATACATTTTTCCGTCTTCCCCTAGCATTGGTACGTTTTGCTGATATATGGTGAATAAACGCAACCAGGTTAGCACTTCTTCTATCCGTTCATAATTCTTCTGGTTAGGACATAACCCCAACATTTGGCATATTTCCCTCATGCTAGTGACTACTTTATTTCCTTCGTGCTTCCCCATTAGGTACATCGTTGTCACCGCCGCCAAGACATCCCGCGACAGGTGGGAGTAAAACATTTTCTTTAGGACTTCTAACGGCAAAACAAAAACTCTTTGGTCTCCTTTCCATTGCCACTGGACTAACTTTTCTTCCCCTTGCTCGGTCTTTCTTGTTACAGTTTTTCTTTCTTCCAGAGCCGGGTCTTTTTTTGCCGGTAAGCGAAACATCCGCGTGTCCCGTGCGAAATTCCGCTCCAGATGCAAGTCCTGTGGCGGCTTTTCCTTTATTCCACCGGCCAGACCTACCGCTACTCCAATACTCAGGAGTTTATCCCGATGGTGATCACAATAAAATACTAGAAGAACCGCCACAGTAGCGGCGAGTATTGGCAGCGGTGAGCACACAGCCCCTGTTTCGTCGCGCAAAATCCGCCACATCCACCATAATGTTGACAAAAGACCACCTCCCAGAAAAAATAAAACCCCGGCTTTTTACCGGGAGCGCGCAGCCTTCCGAACGGTAGTTTTTGATAGCGCGTTTCGCCTAGCTCTACGGGCGACGCCCAAAAAACCAGCCTCCTGGCACGCGAGCTCATAGGCCTCAGCCGCCAATTCTCTCTCCCGCCGCAGCTTGCCTTCACCAGTCCCTTTCCCGCGGCGAATGCGATTTCTCTCTTTGTGGACTTTCCACAGTTTACCAATCTGCCAAAGCTGCTCAAAACTGTATCCGGTTTGCGCCGCGATAACAAGGATTGCTTCCTTTCCCCCAATGTGGTATGCTGTTCGCAGGATATCTATCTGTTCTCCTGGGTTACCGGTTTGCTTGAGCTCCCACGCTAGTAGTTCTAGTTTTTTCTCCACTGGCACTTGTGGGATAGGAGTAAGCATACATCTCCCCTTCTTCTAATTTTGCTTTTTTGGCTGCCTCTTCGCCGGGCTTTTCGCCCGCCCCCGGCCCGCCGCGGGAAGGCGGGCAGCCTTCGGGCCGGATATCGCGGGGGCAAAAGAATGCCCCCACGTCACGTTCCTTTCTGCGTTTGCTGCTCCGAATACGGGCAGGAGCCAGCGGCTCAGGTTCGTCTGGTTCTCCCTGTCCAGCTTCCGGCCCTACTTCCCTACTTCCCCACCTGGCTAGGTTCGCGCCGGTGGTGGTTGGTTTTTGAGCAGGGCTTCCGGGCTTTCTGCTGGCTGTTGCAGCCGCCTTAAGAGAGGCGGCTATTTGCTCCTTATACTGCCCCTCCCTTCCCGCTCTTGGGAAGGAAGGCAGGGTCTCTCGCGCCCTGCTGCGCCCCTGCGCTTGCCCCTGCAGAGGTAGGGGAGACGCCTGTTGTCGACGCCCGGCCGGCCGGCGTCTGGTCGGCGTTTAAAGCCTTTGGCCGGGCCGCTCCAGGAG
>JBNATO010000149.1:0-5383 GCA_049701555.1 Thermacetogeniaceae bacterium
TGGCGACTTCCCCCCCTGTAGAAGCCAGGCCTGCTCAAATCTTTGCGCCGAAGCTCTTCTTCGGCTTCGGCTATCAGCCCAAACTGGGGATCACGGAGATGCCCACGATCTGCCTCGAAGACAGCGATGGCAATGCCCTCTACCTCGAGCAAAAACCAGAAAGGGCTTCTCCCACGAGCGCCCTTTTGATCAAAGCCTTCGGCTTGAAGAAAAGCCTGGAGATAGAGGCGCCAGTCCCCAAAACAAACCTGAAAGTCCGGATCCTGGCCTCAACAGGGGAGATCTTGAGAGAGCCGATGCGGCAGCTCTACGTCCCCCTGGGCGGAGAGATGCTCCTGGTTGCCTTGCTGGCGGTCCTCCTCTACCCCTTTGCCGCATCGCAGATCGCCTACCCCCTCAGGTCCCTGGCAAAGAGGCTCTCGGAGTTCGACCCGACGAAAAAGGAAGACGAGCTCGGAAAGAGCAGATACACCACCCTGGAGCTGGCAGAAATCGTCTCATCTTTCGAGGCGATGGCCGAGCGCATCCGGGAGACACTCTCCGAGCTGGAAAAGAAGGTGAAAGAGGTCGAGGAGAAAAACGCCCTCCTGAGCAAGACCCATCAGCAGCTGAAGTGGCTGGCCAGCAACGACCCCCTCACGGGGGTCTTAAACCGCAGGTCATTCATGGAGCAGTGCCTGGCGCAGCTGCCTGCAGAAGACAAGGATATCCCTCCATATATCGGCGTGCTGATGATGGATGTCGACAACTTCAAATTCATCAACGATACCTACGGCCACCCGGCAGGAGACGCCGTGCTAAAGAAGGTCGGAGAGCTCTTGAGGCAGTGCGTCAGAAAAGACGACCTGGTAGGCCGCTACGGCGGGGATGAGTTTGTCCTGTTCTTCGCCATCGAAAAGCCCGAGGAATTTCACGCAATTGCCAGGCGCACCTTCAACCACCTCTGCGCGGAGCTGGCAGCTGCCGCAGAGCCGGTATCCCACATCTCGATCAGCATGGGAGGGGCGATCACCCAACGCTCTGCGGTGCAGAACCTGCGCACTCTTGAACACCTGATCGGTCACGCCGACCAGCTCCTCCTGCAGAGCAAACGGCAGGGCAAAAAGACGCTTACCATCGAATTCGTGGAAAAGTTTTGAGGTATTCCCCTTCCGTTTCAGCAACATTTTTCCCGCGGCGTCTTGTATTACTTCTGCTGAGAGTGGAAGGAGATGCCCCTAGGGACAGCTTCTTCCGAAACTATCTGGCCGGCTTGAGAGAAAAGCTGCTCAGCCTCAGCGCCAAAAAGGAAATCTGATCTCATCATCTTCCCAGACAGGGTCAGTTTTACCGTTTCCCACGTATCTGTTGTGTTGACTCATTTCATTAGTTCATCGTTACAGCTGGTCTTTGTCGAGCTTTAAAGGCGACAACCGGGTCGACGGAAGGAGTTCCTGTACGGCTGTAGTAAGGCCGGACAAGCTCGTAGATGAAGCTGAAGCTAATCGCTCTTTTTACCTGTCTCAGGAGCTATCTTCCCATGAGTTTAACAACAAGCCCATATTGACATCCTGGCCAATATAGCAGTGACCACTTCAAGTCTTTTCTTCAATCCAGCCCTCTAGTTCCAGAACCGCGTTTTGAAATCTATCCAACTCATCGTCTTTGCAGTTGAGGTAGCCCCGGCGGATAGCTTCACTGAGACGCCTGGCTATTTCCAGGGCAGCAAAGCGGTTGTTCTCCGCCAACCGACGGCGCATGTCTTGATCTAGCAGGAAGCGGTGGAGCGCCTCGCGGAAAACCCATTCGCTCACCATGCCGGTGGTAGCCTTAAGGCCGATAAGATATTCCAGCCGCTCGGCTATCTTTTGGGCACCATGGTACTTATGCTTCAGCATCTCATCAATCCAACTGGGGTTGAAAAGTCGCGTCCTCACCGCGCGGTCAACAGACATGCCCACGTCGGCCACCTCGATAACTTCTTCTGTAGTGTCCACCACCCACTGTTCGGGAGCTTTTCCTTTCTTTTCCGCCACGCTCCGGGAAAGCCCGCCGAAAAACTCGTAGTAATGGTCGAGGTCAGTAAATTCGTATTCCGTGCTGTGCCTTACTTGCGAAACCAAGTCAACTGTGGAGACAAGCCTGGTGAAGAGAGCACGATTTTCTTCGACCTTACCCCGGTGATAGCAGTAACACATGGAACTTTCATAACTTTCCACAAGCTCCTTTTCTTCACGCCAAACCCCGCTTTCTACAAGCGCCCGCATCGACGTAGCGTACTCAGCAGCGCTGGGCCCGAACACCCGCGCCTGGTTTTTATTTCCATGTTCTGCTGCCATTTCCAAGCTGTGTTTACGGACAAAATTCATTTCTTCCGGCTCCTCCACACCGGCTGCCAGTTCTACTGCTCGATTGATCAGCTCAATCTGAGGACCACATATATCGCGGAAGATGCCACAGATAGTCACAAGAACATCAATGCGGGGCCTGCCGAGTTCCTCCAAAGGAATGAGCTCCATTTCCTTGAACCAGGGGCTCTCTTTGCGCACCAGCCGCACGCCAAGATAGGCCAGGATCTGGGCGATGGTCTCGCCTCCGGTGCTCAAGGTCTCAAATCCCCACAGCACCATTCCCACGGTTTCCGGGTAGCAGCCATGGGTACGAAGAAATCTCTCTAGAATTGCCTTCACCGTTTCCTCCCCGCGCTTTAGCGCCAGCGCCGTGGGAATAAGCCGCGGGTCGAACTCGTACATGTTCCGGCCCACCGGATAAACCTCGGGCGAGCGCACCGGGTCGCCAGCCAGGTTGGGGAGAAGGTAGCTGCCATCCAGCACAGTGAGCAACCCCACGCTTTCCTGCGAACGGGCGATGTTTTCCCTTACGCCAGCAAGATACCGGCCTATTTCCGGCGGCAGAGCAGTCTCATCCCCCGCCAGCCAGCGTCCGATTGCCTGATGTACTTCGCGGTCAACAGCAACAAACGCTTCCGGTTCCCGAGCGAGACTCTCGTAGGAAAAGCCCATTCTCTCGGCCACCATCCGGTAAAAGGAGGGCACTTCCCTGTCAAAGCGCACCAGAGCAGCCAGATAATCGACCAAATCTTCTCCCTCAAGCTGCCGGTCCAGAACATGCAAACCTTTGGGGATAAGCCGCCTCTTCATCCGGTAAAGATAGATTTCCAGTTCTGTCAAATCTCCGGTTGGCAGAGAAAGTGCTTGTGCTTTTTCTTTAATCGCCCCGGCCAAGGTCTCTTTGTCCCGGCCCTCGGCTTTCCGGTATTCGGCCAGCAATTCCTCAAGTTCCAGGTATTCGCCGTAAAGGCCGGCTGCAATTACCGGGGGCGAGGCGTGGGACACTGTCACAGCATAGCTTCTCCGCTTGGCGATAGTGGATTCCGAGGGATTCCCTACCCAGTAGTAGTAGAGGTGGGGAATGTCGCCGATCAGGATATCCGGAAAACAGCGGCGCGACACCGGAGCTTCTTTTCCCTTGGTGAACTCGAGGGTGCCGTGCATTCCCCAGTGAATGATGCAATCCGCCCGAAATTCTTTTTGTAGCCACCAGTAAAAAGCGAGGAATTGATGGTGAGGCGGCAATTCCTTGTCATGATAGGCTTTATCGGGATTTTCGTGAACGCCGCGCGAGGGCTGCACGCCGACGAAAACATTGCCTGTCACAACGCCGGGAATAAGAATCTGTGCATTCATGGTCATTATTTCCCCCGGTGGTTTTCCCCAGTGCCTTTCGATCTCCGCCCGCAGATCCGGCGGCAACTCGCGGTACCACCGGCGGTAAACCTCCGCATCCACTGCTATGCTGGGAAGGGCAACCTGCCACTCAGGCGTGTTCACCACCCCCCGGAACAAGAGAAATTCCCCCAAATCCCCAGCTGGAATCTCCACCCGGTAGCCGCAAGCTGCTAGCTTCTCGAGAAAGACCCGCAGACTTTCCAGGGCATCGAGATAACCGGCGCTGCCCAGGTTAGCTTCTCCCGGGGGATAGTCGTAAAGAATGATGGCCAGCCTTTTCTCGGCGTTGGACTTGCGCCGCAGGGCGAGCCACTTGCGAATGCGGCCGCAAAGCCTCTTTATCCCTTCAGGTAAGGCCCGGACCTCCTTCACTTCTCCGCCCAGCACTTCATCTTTTCCGAGGGACTCGAGTCCCCCTACGTAAACCGGCTCTATGCAGCCGTCTAGCTCAGGCAACATAACGCCGAGGGTAATTTCTAAAGGATTCAGGCGGTTTTCCCTCTGCCACTCCCTTATTTCCGTCGTGTAAGACCGAAATCCTGTCAGCACCGGAACGCCAAGTTCGGACAGCAGCTGGTAGGTCGGTTCGGGCGTCCCACCGTAAGGTCCACCGTGCAGCCGGAAGTGCTGCAGGTTAACTACGAGGTCAACCGCCGGACGCCCCTCATCAAAGAAAAAGGCACGCATAGCCACCAAGTTGTGTTCCACCTTAGAAAAAACAGGGATGAGGTTGACCTCGCCGCGCAATTCCTCCGCCAACGCTTCTACCACCGGCAGGCAGTCAGCAAGATGCATGCCGCCGTAGAAGAACACTCCTACTGCGGGCTTGTCCGCTTGCCACCCTACGGCGGACTTGAAAGTCCGAAGATCTAAATAGTAGTTGTCTGGAGGCCACCAAATACCATATTCTGGCCTCTTCTGGGGCGGCCCCACCTTAACCTGGGCTCCGCAGTACTCCCGCAAGAGGAAGAGAAACAGGTTCTTGAGGTTTTCTTTGCCGCCCTCAGCGTAATATTCGCAAGCTACCAGCCAGTTACGCAGGTGCTTAAGCTTGCCCACCGGTAAAACCGAACCCAATCTTTTGGTGAGCTCCATGAACTTCTTGGCCTTAAGGTACGCCTCGATGTCGAAGCGTTCTCCACGCTGGGGAAGATCAGCCCCGGAGAAGGAGCCCATCCTGGTAAGGGAGAGGATGTCGCGCCTGCCTCCCACCAGAACCACAACCGTGGCAGCGCCCCCGGTTAACAACTCACAAAGCCAGTCCGTGAATTCCGTCTGTCCGCGTATGTCCACAAGAATAACCCGGGAATTTCTTACCGCTCTTTCCACCTCTGCCGGTTTAATTTTCCCTCGCTCCCAGTCAAAGAAATATATTTTCTTCACCGAGAGGATTTCCCCGTACTCGGATCTGATTTCAGCCAACGCTTCCCTAAGCTCACTAGTATTATCCATAGTGGTAAGGAGAAGAAAATTGACGGCCATTGCTCTACCTCCATTTTAACTATGATCCGCTTCTGTAAAACCTTAAAAACCGTTAAATTTTTCAATACTCAGTTCAGAATTAACACAGCTGTTTCGGAAACCACCTCCAGCTCGCCACCATAAATAAAAGCCACGAAGGCTCTGCTCTGCTGCGACAGAGCATCGCAGACCTT
>JBNATO010000150.1:0-5381 GCA_049701555.1 Thermacetogeniaceae bacterium
AGAGGGAGGTCGTATACCGCCTCGTCAGGGAGAACGGCAGGGTCGTCTCGCGCCAGGTCGTCTCCAGCCGCGTCCTGAAGGAGCCTGTATCCAGGATAGTCGCCAGGGGGACCTCTGGCAGGCGCTACTACGCCTCGGCCTATTCCGTCTCCCGCGGCACAGGGAGCGGAGTGCTGAGCTGGCCGGTGGGCGGCAGCATCTCCTCAGGCTACGGCTACCGCGGCAGGGAGTTCCACACAGGGATCGACATCGTGGCTGGCAGGGGGACGCCGGTGCACGCCGCTGCAGGCGGCAGGGTGGTCGAGGCTGGCTGGGGAGGCGGCTACGGGAATACGGTGGTGATCGACCACGGCAACGGCCTGGCCACGCGCTACGCCCACCTTTCGAGCATCAGCGTGAGTGTCGGGGAGACGGTGGGGAGCGGCGAGGTGATCGGAAGAGTCGGTTCGACTGGCAGGGCGACAGGCCCCCACCTCCACTTCGAGGTGATGGTGAACGGCTCCAGGGTCAACCCGCTCAACTACCTCAGGTGATCAGGGATACGGCAAGGCTTCAAGGGCGGCAGGGGGTGCTCCTGCCGCCATCTTGTTGCGGGGTGACAGGGCCTGGAGCGGCAAAACTCTCTGGGATCGTGGTAGAATAGATAACAGCAGCTGAAATGAGGAAGAGGCGTTTGCGAGGAGAGATGAAGGCTGATGAAGAAGAGAGCCCTTGTGGCTGTCCTGTATACGACTCCGGAGACGGTGCTCGATGACTACGCCAGGCTTATGGAGCTGGCCGGTCTGAGGGATGCCCTCGACCCTTCGGTCCCGACAATTATCAAGCTCAACCTTTCCTGGACGAAGTACTTCCCTGCCTGCTCCACCGAGCCCTGGCAGCTGGACGGGGTGCTGCGCGCCCTCTTCCAGGCCGGCTTCACCAGGGAGAATCTCTTCCCTGTGGAGAACAAGACCGTCGTCACCGATCCCCTCAAGGGGGCTGCCAACAACGCCTGGCTCCCGGTTCTCAGGCGCTACGGCCTGGAGTTCATACCGCTTCCTGGGGTGAAGTGGGTTCCCTTCGAGCCCAAGCGCAAGCTGTTCATGCTCCACCGCATCTTCCCTGACGGGATCTACATCCCCGAGATGTTCATCGGGAAGCAGGTGCTGCACCTCCCCACATTGAAGACCCACGGGCACAGCATCACCACAGGGGCAGTGAAGAACTCCTTCGGGGGCCTCCTGCAGGAGGTGCGCCACTACTGCCATAAGCACATCCACGAGGTCCTGGCTGACCTGATGATCATCCAGCAGGAGATCCACCCGGGGATCTTCGCCGTGATGGACGGGACGGTGGCCGGCGATGGCGCGGGCCCGCGCACGATGGTCCCTGTCGTGAAGAACGTGATCCTGGCGGGCGCGGACTCTGTGGCTGTGGACGCCGTCGCTGCGAAGATGATGGGCTTTGACCCTTTGAACATACCCTACCTGAGGCTCTGCCACGAGCACGGCCTGGGTGTGGCCGACCCCGCGGAGATCGAGGTCGTCGGCGAGGAGATCAAGGGGGTGAACTTCGGCTTCAAGGTCAAAAGGAGCCTCGTCATCTGGGGAGACCAGATGATCCGTAAGGGGCCGCTGCAGCCCCTGGAGCACCTCCTGCTGCACACCAAGCTGGTGTTCTGGGCGCCGCTCGCCTCCAACATCTACCACGACTGGATCTGGTACCCGACTGTGGGGAGGAAGCGCATCAAGGAGTTCATGAGGACGGGCTGGGGCGCTCTCTTCCGCAAATACTCCGCCGAGGCGAGGGAGCCCTGATCCTATGGAGCCGAGCGGAGCCGGCCAACCCGCCCTCTCCACGTACATTCTGTTGGCTGTGAGCCTCTTCCTCAACGCTCTGGCTAACTTCACGATCAAGCTGGCTGTCCAGGGCCGGCAGCTGCTGCCCGATCGCTCTCAGCCGCTGGAGGCCCTCAAGGGTTTGGCTCTCAACCCCATCCTCTGGCTCGGGGTGCTGCTCTTCGGCCTCGCGCTCCTGGGCTACAGCGCTGTCCTGTCGCGCATGAACCTGAGCACCGCTTACCCGGTGATGGCAGGGGGCGGCTTCCTCTTGGTCTTCGTCTTGAGCGCCCTCTTCTTGAGGGAGGCGATCACCCCGCTGCAGCTCGCCGGCGCTCTCTGCATCATCCTCGGGATCTGGCTCCTGCTGCGCTAATAGAAAGCCGGGAGGCTCAGGATATGCCCAGAAAGAACGCTTTTGCTGGCTTCCTATTCGCCCTGGTGTTCGCCGCAGCGGCTTCCGGCTTTTGGCTCGCCTACTGCCGCTCCGCCTTCCAGGGGCTCTTCCTCAACGATGCCCAGGACTATGCCAGCATCGCCAGGAACATCGCCCTGGGGAGGGGGTTCCTCTCCCAGTACGTCACCCCGCTCGGCCTCGCCCACCACGGCGTCCCCCAGCCCGACCTCTGGAGGGCTCCCCTCTGGCCGATCCTTTTGGCGGCGTTTCAGAAGGCGTTTGGCTTCAGCGACACGGCCTCCGCCCTTGCGGGAGGGGCTTGCCACGTTGCTGCTGCCTGCCTGGTTTTTCTACTGGGGAGGCGCTGGTTCGGCGTGCCTGCTGCCCTCTCCGCAGCTGCCCTCTACCTCTTGAGCGCCCCTATCTTGGAGTTCAGCATCTCCGGCATGACCGAGCCTCTGGCTGCCCTCCTGATGCTCATCTGGGTCTTCTCACTCACCGCACCTGTCAGAGCCCTCCCTTGGGGAGCCCTCTTCTCGGGGCTTGCCCTGGGCATCTTCTACCTCGCCCGCTACAACGCCATCCTCTTCCTGCTCCCTGGGACCGTCTGGATGGCATGGCGGGCGAGGAGGGAGCTGGCGGGAGCCTTCGCGGCGCAGGCCTGGCGGAGGGCTTCGCCCCGGGGGAGGCGGCGTTTGGGCGCTGGCCTCGCGGCTGCCGCCCTTTTCCTGGGAGGCTTCCTCATCGCCGCCTCGCCGTGGCTCGTGCGCAACCAGCTGGTGGCGGGGAGCCCCTTCTTCTCCCTGCAGAAGTACGAGATCGCCATGTTCACCAAGACTTACCCCGGGTACAGGCTCTACATGATCCCTGAGAGGGTCGATGTCGCCCGATTCCTTACGGAACACAGGGACGAGGTCCTGGAAAAGTTTTTAGGGAACCTCGCCGAGTTCCGCAGGCACTTCCTCTGGCGGGAGTTCACAGGGTTCCCCCTGCGGGTCTTCGCTTGTTCCCTTCTGGCCTTTGTTCTCCCCTTCGACCGCTTTTTCCCGGGGCAGAGGGGGGTGCGCCCGCTCCTTGTAGCCTGCTTCCTCCTGCAGCTCGCCGCCCTTCTATTCCTCCACTACATCCCGCGGCTCTTCGTGATCTTCTCGCCTTTCTACGCCCTCTACGCCGCGGGGGCGATCTGGTTTATCGTTGGGTGGCTCTTCGGCCTGTGGGGGGAGTCAGCCGCTGCTTTTGCTCATCGCCCTCCTGGGGGATTGTCTGATGGCCGCGGCAGGCTGCGGAGATGGCTTTTCACGGCGGCTTCGGCGGCGATCATGGCCGGCTTTACATTCTGCGGGGCTGCCGCAAACCTCCCTGACTTCCACCCCGACTTCGGCCCGCACCCGACGGCCTTGTGGGGGGATGCCCTGCGCGACGTCCGAGAACTCGTCTCCCCGGATGAGGTGGTGGTCTCCGACAACGGGCAGGTATTCGCCTGGTACGGGGAGAGGTTCTCCTGCAAGCTCCCTTGTTCCCCGGGCCTCCTTCCGGAAGTGGCAAGGCTCGCCCCTGTCCGGGCGCTCTTCCTGACATCCTGGATCACCTGGGCGCAGCCTGACGCCGATCCCGCTTGGGTCGCTGTCTTCAAGGAGCGCCCGGCTGACATCGCCGGCTTCAGGCTGCAAAAGGTCTATCCCGATGGGAGCCTCCTCTACCTGCGCCAGCTGCCCGGGGAGGCCGTGCGCTCATCGGCTGGGGAGAGCTCTTGACTGCTTCCCCGGCGCCAGCGGGGCATGCTCCTATAGCGCTGCGTGCAGTTCCCGCAGGGTTCCGGAGTCGATGCGCCTCACCAGGGCGAAGACCAGCTCCAGGGCGCTGCGGTAGTCGTCGAGGTGCGCCATCCCCACATGGTCGTGGATGTAGCGCACAGGGATGCCGATCACCACTGAGGGGACCCCCTGCCTGAAGAGGTGGATCTTTCCGGCATCGGTCCCCCCGCCCGCCATGACCTCCACCTGGTAGGGGATGTTGTGCTCCCGGGCGACCGCCACCACGAAGTTCCTGAAGGGTGTGTGGGGGATCATGCTGGCGTCGTAGAAGCCGATCACAGGGCCCTTCCCCAGGAACGTCCTCGTGGCCACGTCGTCGTCGGCGATCCCCGGCGTGTCTGTGGCCACAGTGACGTCGAGCACGAGCGCCAGGTCTGGCCTCACCACATCGACGCTGGTCGCTGCCCCCCTAAGCCCGACCTCCTCCTGGACGGTCATCACGCCGTAGACGGTGTTGGGATGTTCTGCCGCCTGCAGCTCCCGGAAGAGCTCCACGATCAGGGCGCAGCCGACCCTGTCGTCCAGTGCCTTGGCCATCACGGTCTTGGAGTTCGGGCAGAGCATGAAGGAGCTGTAGGGGATCACCGGGTCGCCCTGCCTGACGCCAGCTTCTTCCGTCTCAGCCCTGCTGGTAGAGCCGATGTCGATGTACATGCTCTTAAGCTGCACCGGCTGCTTGCGCTCCTCTGGTGTGAGGATGTGCGGCGACTTCGCCCCGATCACCCCGACGACCCTCCCTCTGGAGGTGAGGATCTCCACCCGCTGGGCGAGGAGCACCTGCTCCCACCAACCCCCCAGGGGCTGGAACTTGATGAACCCCTGGTCCGTGATCCGGGTGACGAGAAACCCGACCTCGTCCATGTGGGCGGCGACCATCAGCCTGGGCTCCACAGCCGCCCCTTTTTTGACGGCGATCAGGCTCCCCAGGTGGTCCGTCGTCACCTCCGAGGCGAGCGGCGTCAGGTACTCCCGAAGCACCCTCCGGATCGGTTCCTCAAAGCCGGGCACGCCCGGCGTCTCCGTGAGCCTTTTCAGGATCTCCAGCGTTCTCTCCTTCAATCGGTTCCCTCCTCGCCGGTTGTTCTCTCCCATATTTTTCGCTGCCGAACCCATCTCTATCCGAAGCGAGGGCGCTCGGCGGCACTCCGGAAAAGGTTTGACAGGCTGGAAGTCTTGCCTTAAAATGGAAGAGTAGCCGACCGCGCGGTCGGCGGCGTGCGGCGGTCTGGCTGCCGGCTTGCCGAAGCCCGGACGCTCCTCCTCGGGGCCGAAGAGGGAGTGCGTGCGGCGCCAGCGCCGGAAACGATGCTGAAAATTTCGCGAGACAGGGGGTCAGATCGATGGACGGCAAAG
>JBNATO010000151.1:0-5312 GCA_049701555.1 Thermacetogeniaceae bacterium
ACTGGTGGATCACTTCTCGGATCAAATGGATCACTTTTTAATTGACGATCACACAGCGCGGCGTTCACGTCCCTGTCGCACTTCCAGCCGCACTCGCACTCGAACAACCTGTCCGACAAGGAAAGAACGCGCCTTTTTCCGCAGGCGAAGCACTCGCCGGTAGTGACCTCCGTCCTCCCCACGGGAACAGCCGTCTCAAGGCTGGTCCTCAACCTCGACTTTAATCCGCCTATCCCCGAGGAGTGGACCTGCCTGCCGAAAAGCGCCGTCCAACCCTTCACACAGTCGTCTTGAAAAACAACTGTCCTGTAGCACTTTAAAAACGACAAGACCTTGTTCTGGGCATCTTTACGCCTGTTGTTCAGCTTTTCGTATTCCTTCCTCAGGAGAAGACGTATCTTCTCCCAGTTCTTAGAGCCTCTCTGCGCCCTTGCAAGCTTCCTCTGCAGACGCTTCAGCCTCGGCGTCTCCCGAACCTCAAAGTCTATCTTCAGCCAATTAGTCAGCGTCACCTTCGAGCCGGCCCCGAAGTCCGCCCCGACATCTCTGTCGATCACGCACTGGTAAGCGCGGCTCTTCGGAAAGTAGCACGTCACGTGCAGGTAGTAGCCGCTGGGCTTCCGAACAAGCACGGCGTTCGCTATCTCCGCATCAGCGGGTATCTGGTGCAGACCAAGCACGCGGAACTTCCCAAGCCTCTGTATCCTCACCTTGTTCCGGGCGAAGTCTAAGCTGTACGTCACGCCGTACTGCTTGAGCGGTATTGAATTGACGAACCTCTTGCACTTCAGCGCCCCGACCTTGCGGCCGTTTTCTTTCAGTTTCTTGAGCGAACACAGGTTGTCTTTGAGCCGGTCGGCTATCTCCTGCTTCACCTGGGAACCGAGGACGGCCACCTCCCTACGCTCGTAGGCTTCTCCTACCTTGACCTCGACTGAGCTTATTTTGTTGGCGGAAAGGCTCAGCCGCTCCGTGTCCGACACCAGCCAGTTGTACAGCCACTTTGCCTCGAGAAATGCCCTTCTCAGAAGCCCTTCCCTCTTCTTGGTCATGTTCTGGAGCTTCAGCTCGTACACGACGGGCCTTTGGGTTCCCCTGCGCTCCTTTGTCTCCCGGAGAGTATTTCTTATTTTCTCCGCTTTCACCATAGCAGTTGCCTTTCTCCTATCTCTTTAGGCTAAATAATGCCCGCCTTTCATCCCACCCTTAAAAGGGTGGGCTTTCCCGGCGGGGGATCGTAAAGGAGGCAAGGTCGAAGTGCATCTCCCGCCACCCCCTTACGCCGGGCGCACCTGGACGGCGAAGAGACCTTTGTCGAGGCGGCGGTACTTCGCCTCAACGGTCTTGCCGACCGAGGCGATGAGCAGCTTGCCTGCGCCGTTCTTGGCATAGAGGACTGCCTTCCCGAGGGCACCCTGGACGTAAGCCCGGACGGTGCCCTCGTTTTTCCCCGGCCTGGCCTCCAGGACCTTGAAGGTTCCTATTTCCAGCCCGTCGTCGGCGTCGGCCTCCGCAGGCTGGCCTACAGCTGGGGAGGTGTCCTCTCCGGCCTGCTCTTCTCCAGACGGCGCGGCAGCCGCTGCAGCTCCTTCGGCATAAGCCTGGAGCACCGCCTCGGCATCCTCCCTCATCCCGGCGTTCAGCAGGCTTGCCACCAGGTACACCATGTTAGCGTCGCTCCGGTGTCTCCGTCCGGTCTCTTCGATCCGGGCATCGAGCTCCCGGAGCTCCTGGCGCAGCCGGTCGGTCTCATCCCTCATCCGCCGGTACTCAGCGTCGGCCTGGAGCCTCCGGCTTATCTCGGCCTGCCTCGCCTGCTCGTTCGGGAAAGCGGGCTTCCCGTCGCCGTTCTTCTCGGAAGCTACGGCACCAGCGGTCTCCACTTCCCGCTCCTTCAGGGAGTCCAGAACCTTGTGGAGCAGGTCGGAGACCTCAGCGCGCCTCCTCACCAGCTCACCCGTCAGCGTCGGGATCTCTCCCAGCCTCTTGGCTATATCGATCAAAACCTCACGCATTTTTCACGGTACTCGCGGGCCCCCGGCGGCCCGCTTTCCCAATCACTCTCCTTTCCGTGTGATTGGATTTTGCGGGCCTGCCGGGAGGCCCAGGGTTATTCTGCTTTACATCCCGCAGAACGGAAACGGCACCAGGATGATGTCGCCAGGGCTAAAGCTGGTCATATACTGCATCTTCCCCGTTATCCCAGTCGGAGAAGGCGGATTCGGCCAGCTTCAGCCAGCCCAGCAGTTCTATCCTGTCTGTCATCTTGTCCAGCAGCTCCCTATCCCTATTAGATGATTATCTCGCCTTCTTGCCCCCACCATGGTTTCTGGGTCGATTCTTCTTCGGTTTTGTTCTCAGTTTCATCCTCTTTTGGCAGCAGCTTCGAGACTTCTTCGATAGTTTTTTCGGTTTTTTGGAGGTGTTTTTTGACAAGTTTGGCAAGCAACGCTGCCGGATCTGTTATGGCAGGGTGCCAAATTACTCTGTTGCCTTCAACATCTCGAAGTCCTTTCTCAAAACGAAGAACGGGTGTGAAAACTTTTTCCCAGCCGTATTTGTCAGGTCTCCCGTGTTTTGGTATGTATCTTATATAGCCATATATCTCGCTCTCGTATACTCCCTGCCAGGAGTATTCAGGGTATATTCTTCTGTAACTGTAGCCTGTATTTGGGCAGGTGCATAAAATGCCCATGCCGACTAGTTTTTTTACGAGCCGAAAGATCCTCTCGTCAAGCTCGGTTATTTTATTTATCCCATCCTCAATCTTTGCTAATTCGGATTCTTTAAATTCTCTTTCACTCATATAGCTTTCTCCCTCCGTTTTTTTATAGCTTCCGGCGCGGCTCCCCTGCCGCCGCGCCTCAAGTCAGGCACTTGAGACCGGCGGGCAGGGGCCGCCAGCGCACCGCTTATTCTCCTGATGCTGCTGCTACCGTGGGGTTGAGCTTGAAGATCAGGCACTCGCCGAGCATCAGCTCAGCGATGTGGATCGTGGTGCAGTATCCCTTCTCCGTCTTTACTACGGCGAAGCGGGGATACACAGCCACGACCTCCCCACGGACTCCCGGCCAGAGGGCACTGGGAACGTCCTTTTGGACGTACCTTATTGACACCCTCTGCCCTTTTTCCAAAACTTTCGTCATCTCTCGCACTTTTTCCGGGGCACGCCGCTAGGCCCGGCTGCCCCGAATCACCCCCTTTGCGAAGAGTGATTTTCGGGGCAGCCACGCCCCGGAAATATAAAACGCCGAAACGTGGACGGCCTAGCCCCCTTCGGCCAAGAGGGGCATCTCACGTTCCGGCGCTTTTGACTCTCAAAAATCTAAAAACCTGCCCTAAAGCAGCACAGAGCAGGTCTCTCTAAGTCTTCTTCACTAAACTTGCCCCACCGAGTGGGGGAATCAAGCCCTTCCCTTTCGGGTCGGGCACTTGCCCGGCTGTGCCGGGGATGCTCCGGGATTTCTCCCTGCTTGCCCCGTCTAACGGGGGAGATGCTGGGCATAAAGCCCTATGACTAACTTCAGTTAAATTATACCACGGGGGGAAGGGCGCATCAATACCCCGGCGCAGCCATCCCCCGCCCTTTCGCCAGAGCCGTTGCCAGCGCCTTCACTACCTGCCCCGGCGCAAACTTCGCCACCGCCCGCAACGCTTCTTCCAGAGTGCATTCTTTTTGCTTGTACGGCCTCTTCTCAAGGCAGGCGCAGAACACGTCGCAGGCGGCCAGCAGGACTGAATCGAAAGGCGGGTCTACGCCCAGCGGGTAGCCCTTTCCGCCTGGTCGCTCATGGTGCTGCTTGACAAGCCTTGCAACCTCCGGAGGGATCCCTGCCTCCAGGAGGGTGTTTGCTCCTTGGATCGGGTGGGCGCGCATCACCGTCAGCGCGGTTGCCCCGAGCTGGTACAGCGGCTTTTCATGCCAGTCCTGCGGCCACACCGCCTTCCCGATGTCGTGGAGGAGCGCCGCTGCCAGCAGATCCCGCTCCTGCTGGCGGGTGAGCACCCCTTCGGGCAAAGCGGCCAGCAGGCTGTAGGCCGTGAAAAAGACGTGCAGGGAGTGTCCCAGCACGTGGGGGTTTCTGAGAGGCCCGGCGATCTTTTCGTATTCCAAAAACCGTCTCCCCTTTCCTGTATATTGTATACACGGCGCGGAGGGGGCAGTAGCCTTCAGGCCTCCCCGCCCCGGCCCGCGGTGGAAGCGTCTTTTTTCCTGAAGCACTCCCTAAGAGGCTTTTCCTTCAAATCCTCCAACAGGAAGAAGTAAGCGCCCACGTCCACCCGCCCGTCCGAAGCCTTGACCGGAAACTCCTGCCCCTTCGGGAACACCGCCGTGCCGTCCTGATACTTCCCTCCCGCTTCTTCGAGCCTTGCGGCGAACCACGACAGGGCTTCCTGCCCGTCCAGGGAGAAGGAAGCGCCGTCAACAGCCCAAAACTCCACGCCACGCATCCTCACGGGCGAGGCGTACCCGCCGCCGCGCAGGTGCCGGAGCGCCTTGGCTAGCTGCCCCGGTTTAAGGCCGGTCGCCACTCCCAGCGCCTGGAAGGGGGAAGGGCCGGCGCGCTGCAAGAAGTCGTAAACTCTGGCCGCCTTCGGCGAAGTTATGAATCCCCGCAATCAGATTACCCCCTTCTCGTAGAGTTCGACACACTTTTTGTAGAACCGGAGGATCCGCAGGTCGTCCAGCTCCCCGTAGCCTTCCCTGTACGCCTTGAGGGGGCCACCGGCCTCCAACACTTCCTCGGCAGTGATGCGTAGGAAGCGCTCGATGTCCATGCACGCCCACTTGCCGTCCACCACGGCGAAGAAATACGCATTCAGGAGATCCCCGTCCTCGTATGGGCCGAGGAGCGACTCGGCTGCGGGCGGCACGGCGCTCTCGGATAGGGCGACCACTTCAACCAGCACCGGCTTCAGCCCTTCTGGGATGGCCTTAATTCTTTCTCCGATACCGAGCAGCGGTAGGGAGACGACGACGCTTCCCGCTTCGGCGCCGTATTTGTCCTCCGGCGGGATCAGGAGCCAGCCGCCGAAGAAGGGTCGGACGCGGCACTTTCTCAGGCCCCACTCTGCGATGTAGATATCGGCGCGGGCGTCCACAAGCCGCCGGAGCGCCCTCTCCAGCCTGTCGTCTGGCGGCCAGACAGGGTTTTTCAGCCAGATTTCACGGACGGCTTCGGCGGCCTCTTTGACGCCTCTCCTCGCCATCGCTTTCGTTATTTTGCCCCTGCTTCTGTATGTTTTTTTCATGCTTCCACCGCCTTCCTTATATAGCGTCGGGGGCCCCGGCCTTCAGGCCTGGGGAGGAG
>JBNATO010000152.1:0-5310 GCA_049701555.1 Thermacetogeniaceae bacterium
TCATAGCCGGGCTTGCCTACTGCAAGCCCCCGGCTTTAGCCGTGGGGTCTATGACGATGAGCCAGCCCAGCCCGAAGAAGTGCCGCTCTCCTGTGATGAGGCCGGTGATGAAGCTGAAAACTGAAAGGGCGACCATCACGAGCGTCATCACCCAGGTGGCGGCCGCGCCTGCCGCGTTCATCACGAAGGCGGCCAGCAGCACCTTCGTGTCCCCGTTACGGAGGTGTCCTATCTCATGCGCCAGAACCCCTTCCAGCTCATCCGGCGTCGCCTGCTGGAGAAGGCCCAGCGTTACAGCAACGGTCTTCTGCCCCATGGCGAAGGCGTTGGGGAAGCTGTCGTGGGTCACGAACAGCTCAGGAGCATCAGCGAGGCCACACCTTTTCAGCACCCGCTCGAAGGCTGGGCGCAGCTTCTCCTCCTCTGCGGGGAGCGGGCGGCGCAGGCGGTTGATCATCCGGAAGTACCGCTCGCCCGCAGGAGTGAAGGCCAGGGCTATCAGGGCGCCCTCGACAAGAAGCGCTCCCAGACCCGCCAGGGCATCGGATGCCCCGAACATCGAGAAGCACAGGGCGAGTATCAGCCAGTTGGCGAGGGCGATCGCCCCCAGGACGACCGCCCTGAAAAACCTAAGCATTTACAGCACTCCTTTCCTTAAGGAAGAAGAAGTTGAAGTATTCTTTGCGAAAGCCACATTAAACCGTATATTAGCCAGCCGAGCGCTGTAATACCGAGCCAGTCGATAGCAAAAGAGCGATATCCGGTAGCCAAATTAAAAACTATAGGCAAAGCTGATACCCCTGTTATTGCCCACACAATAACAGCCCCAGTTGTCTTCATCACGTTCAGCGATAAAATCTTTCCGTTCAAAACTCCATCTGGACAGCAAAAACGCCGTCTTCCAGCTGGGATAAAAGCCAGTCCCACCAACACCACGATTAAGGCGATTAAGAAAGCCGACGAGTAATACAAGATGGAGGGAAAAACGTATATACTGCTTACATCACGAAAGATTCTTGCTATACTACAAAAGATTTCTAGCAACAAAATCGAAAGCAGCCAACAGCAAAACATGATTGGCGTTAAAAATACATAATAGAGCGCGTTGTCACTGAACGCTTTATCAAGAATATGATTAATATGATTTTTAATTTTAAGCATTCGCAACACTCCTTTCTGAAACGATGTAAAGGCTCAAAGCCCCGGCTTCCACCGCCTCCGAGGGCTTCCAGACACGCCCCCTGTTCAGGGCGTGGGAGAGAAGGTCCAGCACGGCCTCCGAAGAGAGCGGCTCAACCCTGATCCTCGCCCCCTCGAAGGCGCTCGCCAGGTTCGCAAGCCGTGCCTGCAGCTCCCCAAAGGCGTGGTCGAAGCCTTTAGGCGTGTCGTAAGGGATGACCAGGTACGCCTGCCGCGCAGCCGCGGCCTTTTCCTGCATCAGGGCGCCCATGTAGTCCGCCATCATGTGAGCCATCTCCTGCATCGTTCCGGACAGCCTGGCAGCGCCCTGCCGCAGCTCCTCCACCGCGGCACGGGTATCGACCGCCTGGGAAGTCATAACCACTTGCACAGGGAAGGTGAGCTGCATTAGAGCGGCTGCCGCGGCGTCCTCGATGGCGTTCTGCTCTGTATCACTGAGGAGCCAAAAGTCCGTCGCGCTCACCCTGCATATGATCCGGTAGCGCCCGCCGGAGAGGACTACCACGCCGCGCCGGACGTCCTCGACCTCCCACAGGTCTTTGAGCGACGCCTCTTTGACTTTCTTTGATTTATTCGGGGCGCCCTTTAAAGCGGGCAGGCCGGGCAGTTCTCCCCCTTCCCCGGCCAGCTTTGCGTTCTCCCAGCGCATGTAGAGCCACAGCCCGGCGCCGGCTGCCACAGACAGGAAGATGAATACGACTGCTAACTCTACACCCACTCAATCATCCCCCCTTAAAGACATCTCCCTCCGGCTCCTCCTCCACTTCAACAGCCGGAAAAGGAACACGTCGAGCGGCATCCCGCAGGCCGGGGCGAACGCCAGCGCCGCTCCCAAAAGCAGGAACATGAGAAAGGCGACGAGGCGCAGGGCGGCAGGGAGCGGGAGGGCGGCGGCCAGCCCTCCCAGGCACGCCCCCGCTATGAGGTAGCCGAGCTGCCGGAGCGTCATGAACCCGCCGATAATCCGTTCTTCGGAGGACTCCATCTGAATCGGCACCGGCCAGGAGCGCATCTTACTGCCCCCCGCCGACTTTTCTCATCAGGCCGACGATGAAGCCGGAGATCAGCATCACGCCGCCCAGGACCAGCCCGCCGCCGAGGATGTACGGGATGGACGCCATCGCCTCAGCGCGCTCGCTCGGCTTGTTGGCAGTGGTGATGATCTTAAACGCCGTCCAGGCGATCGAAGCGAAGATGATGAATGAGCCGAGCGGCATGATGACTTCTTTCAGGACGTTGACAAGGGTGGACGCCACATCTTCGGCGGACTTCTCGGCTATGCCCGCCGTGCCGTCGGCCCAGGCCGGAGCCACCGCCAGGCCCCAGCAGAACAGCGTCAGCAGGAACTCATAGACGCTCCGCGCAGCCTTCCTGAAAAACTTTACAACCTGCATGCGATCAACCCCCTTTTTAACTCATCAACCAGTTTGTGATGTACTTTATCACGCCGACTATGTACGGCGCCCCGTGCCATATGGCAAGCCCCACCGCCACGGCGAACAGCGCCCCGACGACCCGGCGCAGGATCCCCGCTCCCAGCACTATCAGGAGTATCAGGAGGATCCCCGCTGCCGCCAGGGAGAGCTTCGCCACCGTGTCGGCCACAGGCGACGCCGCCCCGTAGAGCTTCTCACCCAGGGCCTGCACCTTCCCCGCGAATTCCTCTGGAGAGACCGGCCTGATGCCGCCTACTTCCCCGGAGGAGCCGGAGCTTCCAGAAGGAGCCTGCTCCTTGGTAGGGGCGTTGGCCGCGCTCCCGGCGTCGTCCGCGAAGGCGGGCAGGGCTAGGGCAAGGATAAGGATCGCCGCCAGGAAAACCGCTAAAGCCTTTTTCATACCTTTAACCCCCTTTCGGTTTGGTTACAACAACCACGGCGAACGGGTAGAACCCCGCTACCGGCACCTGCAGGTTGGCGTAGACAGCCCGCCAGAACTCCGTGCCGTCCTCGGCCACGCCCGCCTCCGGCGTGTCGAAGGCCGAAGTCACGAACACCATCTCCCCGCCCGGGCTGTCCTGCCTGAAGGCCACAACGCCGTCAAAAACTTCCGCCCTGTCCGCCCGGAGCGAGGCGCGCCCCGCGGTGTACTCGCTCTCCCGCGTCGGGTCGATGGTGAGCAGGCACACGTCGTAGGGGCCCTCGTGCGCGGCCAGCCACTCTTCCAAGCTCAAGGCGTTGATCGGGATCACCTCCTTTCCCTTACCCTGGTTCTTTCAAGAAACTGCTTTCTGGGTACAGGAGCCGCCAATCCCCGCAGGGCCTCAAGGTCTTCCGGGCTGGGGCGGAACCGCACGAAGCGCGACGCCTCCACGTCCAGCGCCCTGGTCTTTATGAGGAGCCACACCGCGCCGCTCGCCCTGATGCCCGCGGCCCAGTCCAGCATCAGGCCGTTCCTCTCTTCAAGCAGCCTGGCGGCCCTGCGCGCCAGGGCCACACCGTCGGCTCCCGCGGGCGGCCAGAGGATTATCAGGCAGCAGTTGGCGAACCGCGGCGAAGGGTGGTAAGTCCCCTCTTTCCAGAAGTCCGAAGGCTTGATCCACCTGCTCCTGTCCACTAGTTCCCGCAAGCTCCGCGCCACACGCATGATTTTCTTCGGGTCGCGGAGCAGGACGGCCTTCACCCTCATCTCCGGCCAAGCCTCCTCATGTCGGCCAGCGCCTCCGCCACGAAGCGCCGCTCGGCCTCCTTGACCGCCTCGGGGTCGCCGCCGGTCAGCGCAGCGCAGGCCGCCTTCAGGGCCGCACGGAGCAGCGCCTCGATCTGGGAAGATTCGGAGCGCTCCACGGCATCCGCCACGCACTCCTCTATGATCGCTGAGACCGTCGTGTGCCTCTTCGTGGCTTCCTTTCGGAGCCAGGACGCCAGGCTCCGGCGCAGCGACACGGTGGTCTTCTCTTTAGGCTCCCTCTTCACGCTATATCCCTCCTGAATTAATTAAATTTGCAGGGCGGGCGCCGGGCTCTGCTCCCCGCAGGCGCGGGGCTAGGGCCTGGCCCGCGCCTGCGGGCAGGGCAGGCCCTGGGCGGGGGGCTCCGCCCAGGGCCTGGCGGTAGCCCAGGCCGGGCGCCGGTTTTAAAAAGCCCAGGAATACAAGTAGGTTTAGGCGCTGTTTGACTTTCCTTGCCTTTCCAGAATACGTCTTATATTTTAGGTAGGGTGAATGTGGCCCTGGGGGGGAGCGACGAGCTGGGGGCGAGGAGGGGGGGCGATCAAAACCCCCCGCCCCGGCCAAAACCATCAGCTCCTCTCGGCGGCATCCCTCAGCTCCTTACCAGGCTTGAACACCACAGCGCGGCGGGCGGGGATGACGATCTCCTCCCCGGTCTGGGGGTTCCTGCCAGCCCTGGCCTTCCTCTCCCGGACCACAAAAGAACCGAAGCCGGGGATGCGGACTTCCTCGCCGGATGCCGCTGCGTCCTTGACGACGGCGAAGAAGGCGTCCAGGACTTGAGCGGCCTGCTTCTGGGTAACCTCTGCCGCTTCGGCCACGCGCTTTACGAGTTCGGCCTTGGTCATGCCACTCTCACCTCCCTTCTCCCTCTAAAAAATAAAACCGGCAGGAGAAGGTTCCTGCCGGTGTCCATCAGAACTGCTGGATGGCGTTCAGGGCGTTGGTCAGCACGCTGAACGGCTGGGTGATCTGGCTCACCACTCCAGCCACCTGCCCCTGGACGGCAGTCACGGCGTACCGCCCGAGGAGCAGGACGGCTCCGAAGAAGAGGACGGTCGTGACCACCCCAGCCCCAAACTTTCCGCAGAAGGGGGTCAGCACGGCGGTCAGAAACACCCTGCCGAAGCTCAGAGCAAAGAGCACGGCGACGCCGACCACCAGCACCCGCTGGAAAGCGGTTATAAGTGTGTTATAATCATAAACAAAGGGCACTTGGGATTCACCTCCTCTGGAGGCGGCGCACCGGGAAAGAAGCGCCGGTTTTTCTTTTTCTGTCGGCTCTTCCGGTTGGCCGCCGGCTTTTGAATTTCTATCCAAAAAATGCAAAAGCGCATCGCAAAAGCGCAGGCGTCAATACCTGCGTTTTTACGGTGCGCTTCTCGTCGCTGTTTCATTTTTGCTATCAGGTTCTATCAAAAGGTAATAACCTGACAGCAAAGC
>JBNATO010000153.1:0-5294 GCA_049701555.1 Thermacetogeniaceae bacterium
CAGACATCTCTTCTACTCCCGATTTTTAACTGGAAAATTTTAGTGTTAACAAGGCTTGTTAACAGCCCAAACCCGCATGGTTACTGGGTTTCCGGGCATTTTTTAGGAGGGTGTTAACAGCTTCGCGAATACTCTATTATAGGGGGGTCACGCGAGATATATATATCCCCGCGCGATCATATATAGATATATACCCCTATAAATTTTGTTAACATTGTTAACAGGGGCCTCAAACCCGCATGGCTCTAAGGAAAAACCCGTTAACAGGGGTGTTAACAAGCCTGTTAACACCCGTTAACACCCTACCCCTTCCCATGTAGGAAGGGGTGTTTTGTTTGTGAAGGGTTTTTGAAAGAAGGAGGTAGATACGTTGAATGAAATTTTGACGGCTTTCCACTCATTAATGAGCAGCCTGGACAGCCTTGACGAGAAAGTAAGTGCGAATGAGGATGTTGATAAAGCTGACAGAGTAAAAGAAGAAGAGATTTTGGCCGAGGCCGACCGCCTCGCAGAAGAGTTTTACCACTGGGCGACTGAGACCTGCACTCCAGAAGCCTGCGCCCGCGCTGAGGCCATGAATCCAGCGGCCTACCGGCGCTTCCAAGACCTGCTCGCTCAGGCAACGGCCTTCACCTTTGACCCAGCGATACCTGGAAAGCTGGAGGAGTTTAAGCAGTTGCTTGCTGCCACAAAAACTGCGTGGGAGGAGGCATACAGGGAGCCGGAACAGGCTAAAACCCCCAAGACTTGGGAGAAAGACGGCTATTTTGTGCTGGAGTCCGAAGTGCTTGGCGGCGAAAAAGTCGTGATAGTCCGAGACGAGTCCTGCATCGCTAGCTTACCGAGAGAACTCACAGGGCTCCCCATTTACACGGCGGCAGAAATAGAGAAACTCCAGGGAGTTTCGGAAGATGAACTGAGAGAGTGCCATGCCAGGAAAACAAACAAGGCCAAGGCGACGGCAGGAGCGGAGGAGCGGGGCACTCAATTTCAGCTCTTTCCTGACACGGGGGACACGGGGAACGTAGCTGAGAAAGCGGATCCCCAACCTTTCGTCTCCCCGTGGCAGGACTGGCTGGACAGCACCGAAATTGTCATGATCGACACCCTGGACGCATGGCGTGAGGCTGTCAACGAGGCCCGCTCCGTGGGCGTGGCCGCCCTCGACACCGAGACAACGGGGCTGGATCCGCTCCAAAACCGGCTCAGGTTGATCCAGCTCGCCGTGCCGGTGTATCCGCCGGGTGAAAAACGCCTGGTGAGCAGAGACGGGCGGACGCCGGTTGAGGGCGGGAGCGCTAAGACATACATCCTCGACTTAACCGTCCTGTTGGAAGACGACCGTCGCAGTGCCCTCGAAGAACTGGCTGGTTTGATCGCTGACCCCGGCGTCCTGAAGATCGGGCACAACATGAGATTCGACATCGCCTTCCTGCGCTCCTCCCTAGGCAGGAGGCTGGTCTGCGAGCGGCTGTTTGACACCATGCTCACCTCTCAGCTCATAATGGCTGGGAACTTTGTTCCTGGCGGCCAGTGGGAGAAATACTGTAAGGAGCACGGATTGACCCCTGCCCGAAATGAGCATAGACAGGAGCTGAAGACGAAGCTGTTAGATACTCATAACCATATTTTGGAATTCGAGCATGATAACCAGAAGGACATTAAACCCTTCTACCCCACCCACTCGCTCCAGCAAGTTGCCCACCGACACCTAGAAGTTTGGCTGGACAAGGAATTCCAAACTTCTCCCTGGGGCGCTGAACTGTCGGAAGAGCAGATCCGCTATGCCGCCCACGACGCCGCTGTGCTCCTGCCCCTACAGGAAATCCTCACCGGCCTGCTCCGGCTTAACGGGTTGATAGACGTCGCTAAGATAGAATTCGCCTGCATTCCCGCCGTGGTGGAGATAGAGCTTGCGGGAATGCCGTTCGACGCCCAGCGGGCGTGGGATCTCCTGCGGGAAGCGACAGAGAAAACAAAGCAGCTCCGCGGGGAGCTGGAAGAAACGGCTTCCGCGGTGGGGTTCAAGTCGAAGCCGAAGAAGAGCGGTAAGAAGAAACAGGCAGGTTTTAACCCCGACAGCGCGGTGGACGTGCTGGACTGCCTGCGCCTGCTGGCTGAGAGGGAAGGGGTGCTGGACGGCGAGAAGCTGGTAGCGGGAGGGGAAGAGTTTGATTTAGAAAGCCGCGATGAAACGCTCTCCCGCGTCTCCGCCCGCCTGCCCGAAGGCAGCGCGTTGAGGCAATTCGCCGAAACCCTGCGCCAGTACCGGGCGGCGAAGAAGCGGGCAGATTTTTTACGAAAGTATCTCGAACTCCTGCATCCCAGCGACAGCCGCCTGCACTCCTCACTCCGCCAGATAAACCCCCAGGGCGTCGGGAGGTTTAGCGCCAGCAACCCCAACCTCCAGCAGGTCGTCAAAGACCCAGACATCCGTTCCCTCTTCCGCGCGGAGCCCGGAAAAAAGCTGGTGATAGCCGACTACGGAAACATAGAGATGCGGCTCGTCGCTGAAGCGAGCGGAGATAGACGTTTGGTAGAAGCCTTCCAGAACGGCGCCGATGTTCACCGCCTGACCGCCGCTGCCGTGTTGGGCAAGTCCCCCGAAGAGGTGACAAAAGAAGAGCGGCAGGCGGCAAAGGCTGTGAATTTCTCCCTGATTTACGGAGCTTCACCGGAAACGCTCAGGGCCAACGCCGAAAGGGATTACGGAGTAACGATGACCAAAGAAGAAGCTGAGGAAATGCACAGAAAATTCTTCGAGACATATCCCGGCCTGGCCGCCTGGCACGCCAAGCAGGACGATCTGCGCTTCGAAAGCGGCTTCCAGAACTACTGGACGCATTCTTTTGAATCCGGCTTCACCCGCCATGAGCGGCCAGCTATCCGCACCCTCGGAGGCCGCCTGCGGGTGTGGCCCATCGTGGAGCGGGAGAAGCGGAACGGGGAGGGGACGTACTTCTCTAAAGCTGGAAGCCGGACAGAAGTGTATAACAGCCCTATCCAAGGCTCCGGCGCTGATTTGCTCAAGACAGCAATGAGCTTACTTTACCGTGAATTACTTTCCCGCGGAGAAGAATGGAAGGAGGTGAGAATGATCGCCACCGTTCACGACGAACTGGTGCTGGAAGCCCCTGCAGAGCTGGCAGAAGAGGCTGCTTCCGTTCTGCATCATGCTATGGTAAAAGCTGGGAAGAGAATAATGCAGAAAGTGCCGGTTGAGGCGGAAGTGGCTATATGCAACAGTTGGGCTGAAAAATAAAAGGAACGCTGCCTTACCGGCCCCGCTGCAGAGCGCGGGCCGCCGCGGAGAAGGCACCCCCGAATTTTTTTAATTCAAGGAAACAGGCTGGTAGTGTCCAAGCGCTGCTGGCCTGTTTTGTTTTTGTTTGTTGGAAGGGCTAATTTCGGCGGAAAGGAGGGAAGGAAGCAGGACAGCCGGAGGCCCAGAAAAAAAGCCAAAATCTGAAAGGAGGATAACTTTCTTCATGGTGAAGAAAAGCCTTGTTTTGGTAACTGCATTGGTGTTTTGCCTTTTGGCGACCTTCGCCGCACCTGCTGCTTATGCAGAGAGAGCATCGAATACTTCAAACGTCGTTTTGTACTCAGCAGATGATCTCGAATTGTCTACTTACCCCATCGGTACTTTACGAGTTAACATCGACTTCGACAAGGCTTTAGCAGACCGCATTGGTTATGATGGTGTAATCCTCGAACTCCCGCTGTATCTTGATTACAAGAGTGAAACCCTTTTCGTCCGGCTTCCTAATAGGCTGGGCGGTGGATGCGGCGGTGAAGCTCTAGGACCTACACCATACGTGATTGCTTATGGCTCATACGACCCTACACACAACTTCATCAAGGTCACTGACTTGCTCATGAAAGCCTATTACGACCCCGCTGTGCCGCTGATTGCACACCTGGATAATACTGTTTTCCCCTTTGGTACTGGACAATAACTTTTGGAGAAGAGAGGAGCATGAAGCATTCCCAGCTCCTCTCTTTCTAAAACCTTTTTGAAAAGAGGGGGCAGGAACATGGCGGACGACCTGTATTTCTTAAAAGTCCAGGAAGCCCTTGAGAAGGCGAGGGATGAGGCAGAGGACGCTTTTGACAAGGAATTCCTGGAAACACTGAAGTCTCTTATTCAAAAGGTGTACAAGAGGGCTTACAGAAAAGCCCTAAAAGATGTTATCAAAGTTCTTAGTGCTTAAAACTTTTGAGGAAAAAAGAGGAGGGGTCAAAATGAAAATGGACAGGCGGATGCTCGTGGGCTTTCTGGTTTTAATGGTGGTTCTTCTAATAGCTTCTGTACCGGCCTTTGCCACCAAAGTTACAGGGATAAAGGTAACGGTGAACGGTAAACAGGTAACTTTCCCAGACCAGCAGCCGTATTTGGATGCCGCTCTTGGGCGGGTGTTCATACCGGTGCGCTTCGTGTCTGAGGCCCTTGGGGCGAAAGTGGACTGGGATCAGGCGAAGCAGACCGTAACGATCACCTCTAACACCGCGATAATCAAGATAAAGATAGGTTCCGCACAGGTTGAGGTCACGGGAATTTACAAGAACTTGGACGCTCCGGCTAGGGTGGAAAACGGCAGGACGATGGTTCCGCTCCGCTTTGTGTCTGAAGCTCTGGGTAAGGACGTTGTGTGGCACCAAGACACGATGACGGTTGAGATTAAAGACAAGGACATTACTGGAGGGTATTGGGTGCCTGAAGATACCAAAGGAGTGGGGTGTGGCTCTCCTAGGGCTATTGATGGTGGGAATCGCCCCATCTTTAGTATGGATATTGATACCCGCAAGCCTCTCGCAGACCAGTATATGGTGGTACATGACATTCTAATAAAAAATGATTTTGCTGATGAACAGACTGCTTCAAAAATTTTGGACGTAGTAAAGACTAAAACCGGCTTTACTCCGGCACTTGATGCAGAATTTAGCTATAAAAATCACAAAATCGAAGTAATATCCGGAGGTTTTAGTAGCTATATCACCATAAACATTTGGAGTTAGGTTTAAAAGGGGTTGATACTTAATGAGAGCTAGAAAATTATTTTTCCCTTTGATATTGACGATAATTATCTTTACAGCCGCGGCCAGCATCGCGGCTGCTGATTATTCCGAGCCGACCTCCTTCAGCGAAGCGGTAGCTCTTGCCAATCAGGAGATGAAGGAGAAGTGGGGTATAGACAACTACTTCTCAACATCGCTGGCGGGTAGACCTGTGAATGAGAATACCTGGAACATCGGGGCCATTATTCAGAACCGCAAGACCCACGTCCTGGTTT
>JBNATO010000154.1:0-5286 GCA_049701555.1 Thermacetogeniaceae bacterium
GGCCCCCGGAGAGGGTCACACCGCTCTGGCCGATCCGGGTGTTGTAGCCTTCCGGGAGTTTGCTTATGAAATCGTGGGCCTGGGCGGCGCGAGCGGCTTCGACGATCTCCTCATCTGTGGCGTTTTCGTTCCCCCAGAGGAGGTTTTCTTTGATAGTGCCTGAAAAGAGTATGGATTCCTGGAGGACGATGCCGATCCCCTTTCTGAGCACACTGAGGTCGATCCGGCGCACGTCCCTGCCGTCGACCAGGACGCGCCCCTCGCTTGCTTCGTAGAGCCTGGGGATTAGGCTGACTAGAGTGGTCTTCCCCGAGCCGGTTGCTCCGATGATCGCCACTGTTTCTCCAGAATATGCTGTGAAGGTGATGTTTTTGAGGACCGGTTCCCCCTTTGCAGAGTCGTAGCTGAAGGAGACGTTTTCGAAGACCACCTCTCCGCTCCTCAGCGGTGTCCTGTCTGCATCTGGTTGGTTCTTGATCTCTGGCTCCGTCTCCAGCACCTCGTTGATCCGGTCCGCAGAGGCTTTCGCCCTCGATAGCGTCATCAGTATGAAGGCGACCATCATCAACGAGAAGAGGATCTGGGTCAGGTAGTTGATGAAGGCGATCACTTCGCCGACCCGCATGCTGCCGCTTTTGACCTGGTTTCCACCGAACCAGATCACAGCCACGATGCTGAGGTTCATCATCAGCATCATCAGGGGCATGATCGCCGCCATCGTCCTCGAGGCTGCGATGCTGATCTCCGTCAGCCGGCTGTTGGCGTCGGCAAACTTAGATTTTTCATGGTCTGCGCGGACGAATGCCTTGACCACGCGGATCCCTGCCAGGTTTTCGCGCATAACGTAGTTGACTCGGTCGAGTCTCTTCTGCGCCTCAATGAACATAGGAAACCCTTTCTTTACTACTGCGCTGATGGTGGCAGCCAAAGCGGGTATGGTCACGATCAGGATCAGCGCCAAGCGGGGGTTGAGGAGCACAGCCATGATGATCCCCCCGATGCAGAGGAAAGGAGCCCGAACCATGATCCGCATCGACATCAGGACGATGTTCTGAACCTGGACTACATCGTTGGTGAGCCTTGTGATCAGCGAAGATGGCTGGAAGCGGTCGAGATTGGCGAAAGAAAACTCCTGAACCCGGCGGAACAGGTCAAGGCGCAGGTCGGCGGCGAAGTTGGTGGCTGCGATGCTCGATGTGAGCATGCAGCCGAAGCCTCCGGCCAGGCCTAACAGGGCCGTTCCGACCATCAGCGCCCCTGTGTGGAGGATGTAGGGGAGGTTGCCCGTGGCGATCCCCTTGTCGACTATTCTGGCCACCAGCGTCGGCTGGATGAGGTCAGTTGCCACTTCCAGCAGCATCAGAAGAGGGGCGAGCAGCGCCGGTTTCCAGTATGGTTTCAGGTAACGCAGGAGTTTGATCATCTCAGGCACCTCATCAGGACAAGGTGTTGGAGGGTGCTACACGATGTCTCCCCATGGGTGTTCCCCTATGCCGCATCTCTTCGCCAGATTATCTCGAACCCGGCTCAAGAGACGGCGCAGGAGCAGTTTCTCTTCAGGGGTGAAACCCTCAAGGATTTCCATTTCTCTTTTCCTTATCGCTCTTAAGACGGGTTCCCGCAGTTTCTTCCCTTTTTCTGTGAGGTAAACCCGGGAGACGCGCTGATCTGCCGGATCGGGATGACGCTCTATAAGGCCGTCTCGCTCCATGCGCTGGAGGATCAGGGTGAGTGTTGCAGGTTTGACCAGCAGCTCTGCAGCTAACTCCTTCTGTGTCCTGCCATCTTTCTTCCAGAGCTGAAAGAGTACAGGAGGCTGGCCTGGATAGATCCCGATCTCGCTGAACAGAGCGTGGGAACGCTGGTGAAAAAGCCTGATGATTTGTACGAAGAGGTAGTCGATGGAATCAGGGCTTTTTTGGCGCATAGCAGCCTCCAAGAAATTTAGATGACTAAACAATTTATAAAGTAAAACAATCAGCCGGTTTTGTCAACAGGCTTGCGGCCATTCCATAATCCTCAGCAGATTTTACTGCTTCTTACACAATATGCCAGGTGAGATTTTTTCGCTGCAAGTGGGGTTGAAGTGATGATTTGTCTGAAGACTTCCTTTATTATCTTCGATGATCCCTTTACAATAAAAAAAGGATTGCTTGAGATTTTGCAAAAAAAATTTTGCAGAAGGAGGAATCCAAGAGATGGAGCGAGTTCAAAGGCAGATCATGCGCAGTCTACTGGCAGGCCCAAAGACTTTCTGGCAGCTCATCCGAGAGCAGGACGGCCATCTCAGTCTTTTCGTGTCAGCTATCGCTTCACTGAAAGAGGAAGGCCTGATCGCCGAAAAGAGTCGCTTTTTGGAGTTGACCGAGGAAGGCAGGAAAGTTGCTAGATCTTTTGGCCTTATTCCTCTCCTCGAGACGAACTGTTACTCCTGTTCGGGGAGGGGGATTGTGATCGGGGGCGTTTTCCGGAGGGTTCTCGAGGAGTTCCAAGAGATCGCTGTCTCGAGGCCGGAGGCGATCCCTGAGTTTGATCAGGGGTTTGTTGAGCCGGAGATCTCTGTGGCGCGCGTCGCCTTTATGTATGCCCGCGGCGATCTCGAGGGGAAGAGGCTGCTTTTCATAGGGGACGATGACCTCACCAGCATAGCGGCGGCCTTGACGGGGATGGCTGAAGAAATCGCTGTCTTGGAGATCGACCAGCGCATATTGGAGTTTGTTGAAAAGGTGGCATCAGAGCGCAACATTAAGAATTTACAAACGTTCAGGTTTGATGTGCGCAACCCCCTTCCGCCGGAATTTGCAAAAAGATATGACACATTCTTTACTGACCCTGTGGAAACCGTTCCGGGCATCAAACTCTTCCTTTCGCGGTGTGCCCAGGGGCTGAAGGGGCCTGAAACCTCCGGGTACCTGGGGCTGACCCACCTCGAGGCTTCGCGCCAGAAGTGGCATACAATTCAAAAGATGCTTTTGGAAATGGGGTTCGCGATCACCGATATCATCCGCGATTTTCATAGCTATGAGTTGGAGCGGGAAGGGTTTATCGAGCGCAATTATCCCCTTGTTCTCCGGTCGTCTTCTTCCTTCCACCTGGAGGTTCCTGAGCTCAACTGGTATACTTCCAGCCTGATCAGGGTGGAAGCGGTTCAGGAACCCCAGCCGCTGGTCAGCGAGCCTATGGAGATGGATAGGGAGCTCTATTTCGATGAGGAAGCTTATGCCACTCTTCCTGTGATAACCGATTGACGAAAGCCATCCTTGCTTCCTCACCTGATCTGGCTTATGATAGAAGCGGTGTTTCTGCTGGGATTGATGGCGATAAGGGTTGGGGTGAGGAGATGGCATCTGTCTTTTTGCCCAGAAAAGGCCTTCTGAATGGCCTGCGCGCTCTGCTCTCGATCTGGGCTGGAAAGCTGACGGCGCTGGCGTGCCGGCTGGTGGGGTACCCCGGCACATCGCTGCCGGGAGTGGTATCCCTCAAGCTTTTTCCGGGCATTGTGGAGTTCCTCGCCTCCTCCTATGATGTGGTGGTCGCCGTGACGGGCACCAACGGCAAGACCACCACTGCCAATCTCTTGGCTCATTTCTTGCGGGAAGCAGGGCTCAGCGTTGCCCACAATTCGGAGGGGGCCAACATGCTTCCCGGAGTGGCCACAGCGCTGATCCGCGACTGTGACCTCTTGGGGAGGCGGCGCAGCAGGTTTGCCATCCTCGAGGTGGATGAGGGAAGCGTGGGAAGGGTTTTCTCCGCTGCAAAGCCGAGAGTCGTCGTTGTCACCAACTACTTCCGGGATCAGCTCGATCGCTACTGGGAACTGGAGAGGACGACCGGTTTGCTCCGCTCCACCCTCGATCGCCTGCAGGATGTGACTCTGATTCTGAACGCCGATGATCCCCTCGTCGCAGCGATAGGCCGCGGCAGGGAAAAGGTGAGGTATTACGGAGTAAACGATGAGGATGCAAAGGGCGGTGCCGCAGGAGGCGGCCGCGGCGCGGCTTATGCGGAAACGCGAGAGGGGAGGTATTGTTCCTTCTGCGGCACTGAGCTTGTCTACAAAAAGATTTATTATGGCCAACTCGGACACTACTTCTGCCCAGGGTGTGGGTTCTCGCGGCCCGAACCCTGCCTCCTCGCTTCGTGTGTGAGCGAGGGTGAAGTTTTGAGCTTTAGCGTAGAGGTGCAGGAGCGGGATGGGGGGATGACGCCGCAGGGAGCATCCATGCGCTTCGCTGCCCCCATGCGAGGATTTTATAACGTTTATAACATCCTCGCTGCTGCGTCAGCCGCATCTGCCCTGGGGATCTCCTTGGATGCGGTGCGCAGCTCTCTCCTGGGCTATAAGGCCGCGACAGGTCGAATGGAGAGGTTTTCCCTCGGTGGGCGGCCGTGCACCCTTGTCCTGATCAAAAACCCCGCAGGGGTCAACCAGGTCTTGAGGACGATCTTGTCGAGCGACACGGCCAAGTCTCTGGTGCTGGCAATAAACGATCTGGCTGCAGATGGGCGAGACGTGTCCTGGCTCTGGGATGCTGACTTTGCTCTCCTGGCTGACGCCAGAGTAAAAAGGATCATCTGCAGCGGGCTTCGAGCTGCGGACATGGCGGTTTGCCTGAAGTATTTCGGGATCTCTACCGAAAGGCTGCTGATCGTCCCGGAGCGCCGGGAGAGCCTTCAGCTGCTGCAGAAGCAGGAAGGAGACGAGCTGTTTGTCCTCGCTACTTATACGAACCTCTTCGCTTATGCCAAGCTTCTGCGGCGGATGGGCAAAGGCGGTGAAGTCGTTGCGCCTCAGAATCTGCCATCTCTATCCTGACCTTTTGAACCTGTATGGCGACAGGGGAAACGTCTTGATCCTTTACCAGCGGGCGGTTTGGCGCGGGATCAGGGCCGAGGTCGATCCGATATCGGTCCATGACCGTGTTAGGTTCAGCGACTATGACATCATTTTTTTAGGGGGAGGGGCGGATCAGGAGCAGCGGCTTGTTAGCAGAGATATGGAGAAAAAGGGGCCTCTCCTCGTCGAGGCAGCGGAGGATGGGGTTGTTATTCTGAGCATCTGCGGGGGCTTCCAGCTGCTGGGGCGCTACTACAGGTCGCGGGATGGCAGCGTTCTGCCGGGGGTAGGGGTATTTGACGTTTATACCGAGGCTGGGGAAAAGAGGCTGAAAGGCAACATCCTTCTCGAGTCCAGCCGGGAACTGCAGGAGGAAATGGCATCGTATAATCCTCTGGCGCCCTCGACGCTTCTGGGGTTCGAAAACCACTCGGGGCGCACCTTCCTGG
>JBNATO010000155.1:0-5000 GCA_049701555.1 Thermacetogeniaceae bacterium
GCCGGACGCTCCCAGGGTGATCATCACCAACGGCCTGATGGTGGGGATGTACGACAACCCCTATGATGAGGAGATCGCCGAAGAGTTGGGTGTTTCCAACTACGGGCAGATGACAGCAGGGGGATGGATGTACATCGGCCCACAGGGGATCGTCCACGGCACATACAACACCCTGCTCAACGCCGGCAGGCTGAAGCTGGGGATCCCTCACGACGGCGACCTGCGCGGCAAGCTCTTCGTATCGTCTGGACTGGGAGGGATGAGCGGGGCTCAGCCCAAGGCTATCGAGATCGCCCGCGGCGTCGGCATCATCGCCGAGGTGGACTACTCCCGGATCAAGACGAGGTATGAGCAGGGCTGGGTGAGCATGGTCACCGATAACCTGGATGAGGCGTTCAGGGTCGCCGATGAATACCTCAGAAAGAAGGAGCCGATGTCGATCGCCTATTACGGCAATGTCGTCGATCTCCTGGAGTACATCGTCAAGAACAACATCCATGTCGATCTCCTTTCTGACCAGACGTCTTGCCATGCGGCTTATGAAGGCGGCTACTGCCCGCAGGGGATCACCTTCGAGGAGAGGACGCGCCTGCTGGAGACCGACAGGGAGAAGTTCAAGGAGCTCGTCAACAGGAGCCTGAGGCGGCACTACGAGCTGATCAAGACGCTGGTCGAGAGAGGAACCTACTTCTTTGACTACGGGAACTCCTTCATGAAGGCGGTCTTTGATGCCGGCGTGAAGGAGATCGCCAGGAACGGCGTTGACGAAAAGGACGGCTTCATCTGGCCTTCATACGTTGAAGACATCATGGGCCCGATGCTCTTCGACTACGGTTATGGGCCTTTCCGCTGGGTCTGCCTGAGCGGCAAGCATGAGGACCTGATCAAGACCGACAGGGCGGCTATGGAATGCATCGACCCCAACCGCCGGCCGCAGGATCGCGACAACTACATCTGGATAAGGGATGCTGAGAAGAACAACCTGGTGGTCGGTTCGCAGGCGAGGATCCTCTACCAGGACGCTGAGGGCCGTGTCAAGATCGCCCTCAAGTTCAACGAGATGGTGCGGCGCGGCGAGATCGGCCCAGTGATGATCGGGAGAGACCACCATGATGTCAGCGGCGCTGACTCTCCGTTCAGGGAGACGGCCAACATCAAGGACGGCAGCAATATCATGGCTGAGATGGCCGCGCAGTGCTTCGCTGGCAATGCCGCCAGGGGAATGACCCTAGTGGCCTTGCACAACGGCGGCGGTGTCGGGATCGGCAAGGCGATCAATACCGGATTCGGGCTCGTCCTTGATGGCAGCGAGAGAGTTGACCAGATCATCAAGTCAGCCCTCCTCTGGGATGTGATGGGAGGCGTGGCCAGAAGGGCATGGGCTCGGAACGAGCACTCCCTGGAGACAAGCATAGAGTTCAATAAGGCGTATCAGGGCAAGGGTCACATCACGTTGCCGTACCTGGTTGATGAGGACCTGTTGGAGGATGTGGTGTCCAGGGCCTTTAAAGATTAGGCCCTGGATGCCCTCTGAACTCTATGGTTAAGGAGGCTATATCCCCGTTGAAAAAAAACAAGACAGTGGTCCTTGGAGTGATCGGTTCCGATGTCCATGCTGTTGGCAACAAGATCCTGGAGATGAGCCTGAGAGAGGCTGGCTTCAATGTGGTCAACCTCGGCGTTATGGTATCTCAAGAGGAGTTCATAAACGCTGCGATCGAGACCGATGCGGATGCTATCCTCGTCTCGTCGCTCTACGGCCATGGTGAAATGGACTGCCGCGGCCTCCGGGAAAAGTGCCGGGAGGCGGGGATCGGGGACATCCTTCTATATGTTGGAGGAAACCTCGTGGTCGGAAAGCGGAGCTTTGAGGAAGTTGAGAAGATCTTCAAGGAAATGGGGTTCGACCGCGTTTATCCTCCGGGGACGCTCCCTGAGGTGGCGATCGCAGACTTGGAAAGGGACCTCTCGTCATGAACGCCTTGCTCATCGATTTCGGGAGCACATACACGAAGGTTACGCTGGTTAGCCTTGATCCGCCAGGGCTTGTTGGCATCTCGCGGGCGCCGACAACGGTGAATACAGGCCTCTTAGAAGGGCTTGAACGAGCTCTGGCGGAGTTCCCCCCTGATGAGTTGTCAAAAGTCACCGTCAAGCGGGCGTGCAGCTCTGCTGCTGGGGGTCTCAAAGTGGTGGCGATCGGCCTGGTACCGGAGCTGACCGTAAAGGCGGCGAGGGAGGCTGCTCTGGGCGCTGGAGCTCGAGTTGTGGGAGCTTACTCTTATACACTGACCCCCGAGGACATCGACGAGATCAGGAAGTTGAAGCCTGATATGGTGTTGCTGGCAGGAGGCACCGATGGCGGTGACCGCAAGGCGATCGTTGAAAACGCCAGGATGCTGGCTGAAGCGAAGCTGGGGGTTCCGGTTGTTGTCGCTGGGAACCGAGCAGCAGCGGGGGAAGTTGTGAGGATCCTTGAGGGACATGCGCCTAAGGTTGTGGTGACAGCGAATGTGCTCCCAGAGCTGCACACACTGAACGTGGAGCCGACGCGGAAGGCGATCCGGGAGCTTTATCTGAGCCAGATCACCAAAGCCAAAGGGTTGGATATCGTACAAGAGGAGACCGGTTTGGCTATGCCAACCCCCTTAGCCGTGATGAAGGCTGGGGAACTGCTGCACCGTTATTTCAAGGAAGAGGTAATCGTTGTCGATGTGGGCGGAGCTACGACTGACGTGCATTCTTTCGGCGAGGGTCTACCCGTGGAGAGCGGCTGTATCTACAAGGGTTTGCCCGAGCCCTTCGCCAAGCGCACCGTTGAGGGGGACTTGGGTGTGAGGGTAAGCGCAGCGGCCCTCCTGGAAACTGTTGGAGTTGAAGGGATCATTTGCAGTCTGCCTTTCCAACCTGAGGAAGAGGATATAATCGAATACATCCGCAGGGTCAGCGAAAAAACCGACGCTTTGCCTGCAGATCAGAAGGAGCGTCAGTTCGACCAAGCCTTGGCGATTGCTTGTATCAGGGAGGCCCTGCGCAGGCATGTCGGCTCTCTAAAGGAGGTCTTCACGCCTGAGGGGAGGCTTTGGGTCCAGCAGGGGAAGGACCTCCGGAGAGTTGAGGTTCTCGTGGGAACGGGAGGAGTTCTGGTCTACGGTGATGATGCTGCGAGGGTGCTGAGGGAAGGGCTGAAGGTAGGCGACCCTCTGTCCCTTGTCCCTCGCTCGCCGCGGCTTTATCTGGATTCACATTACATCCTCGCGGCTATAGGACTGCTGGCCGATGATCATGAGGATGTGGCGCAGGCCCTGATCAAAGAAACATTAAAGGATCTGGGGAGGTATAACGCTTGAAACTGGAGAACCGGAGATGGGAGGAGTCGTTTTTCCTGGAAGAGCGCAAGGGCGTGTTAGAAGCCTGGCCTACCGGGAGAGACGTTGACTTGGATGAAGCTGTGAGCTTCCATCAAAAGATGCCGCAGGAGAAGGTTGCATACCGCAAGCTGCGGCGGAGCCTAGAAGAAAACTGCATCTTCTTGCAGCCGAGGGCAGGTGTGGCCTTGCTCTCCGAGCACATAGAGCTCTTGCTTGCCCTGGAGAGCAGGGGAGCGGCAGATTTCTTGCCGACGACCATCGATTCCTACACACGGCAGAACAGATATGAGGATGCGGCGAGAGGCATTGAAGAGTCGAAGGCAGCGGGGCGTTCGATGCTCAACGGCCTTCCTGCAGTCAATTATGGCGTGAAAAACTGCCGGAAGATCGTGAACGCCGTCCATGTCCCGGTCCAGGTGAGGCATGGCACGCCGGATGCCCGCCTCTTGGCTGAAATCACCTTGGCTGCTGGTTTTACAGACTTTGAGGGCGGTGGCATTTCCTACAACATTCCGTATGCAAAGGATGTGCCTGTGGAGAGGTCGCTATTCCACTGGCAGTATGTGGACAGGCTCTGCGGCTATTATGCTGATAAAGGGATCATCATCAACAGAGAGATGTTCGGGCCGCTCACGGGCACGCTTGTCCCGCCGTGTATCTCCCATGCGATCGGGATCATCGAGGCCTTGCTAGCTGCCGAGCAGGGGGTGAAGAGCGTTTCCGTAGGATACGGTCAGGGTGGAAACCTGATCCAGGATGTAGCAGCCCTCCGAACGCTTTACAGGCTCGGCAGGCGCTACCTTGACCAGCACGGTTATCAGGATGTCCTGCTGACGACCGTATTTCATCAGTGGATGGGCGGTTTCCCCATGGATGAGCCGCGCGCCTTCGGCGTGATCGCTTGGGGTGCTGCCACTGCGGCTTTGGCAGGTGTGAACAAGGTGATCGTCAAGACGCCGCATGAGGCGTTGGGCGTCCCGACCGCTGAGGCGAATATAGCCGGCCTCCTCTGCACGCGCCAGGTGATCCAGATGCTGAGCGAACAGACGCTTCCTGAGCTCCCTCAGCTCGAAGAAGAAGAGGCGATCATTGAGCGTGAGGTGGAGGAGATCCTGAACCGTGTCTTTGATTTGGGGGAAGGAGACCTGGCTGTGGGTGTGGTCAGGTCGTTTGAGGCAGGGGTTCTGGACGTTCCCTTTGCTCCTTCTCGCTACACTCGCGGTGCTGTTATTCCGGTGCGCGACAAGGACGGGGCGATCCGCCTGCTGCATACCGGGAACCTCCCCTTCTCAGAGGAGATCAAGGAGTACCACAGGAGGAAGATCGAAGAGCGGAGCAGAGCAGAGAAGCGGGAAGCCGGTTTCCGGATGGTGATCGACGACATCTATGCCATCAGCAAAGGGCGACTGGTTGGGAAACCGAGGTGATCGCAGTGCGTATCGAGAAGGTTTTGGCTGCGCCCGGACTTACAGGTTTTTACTTCGATGATCAGCTGGCCATCAAAAATGGGGCAGAGGAAGACGGCTTTGCTTATAAGGGAGATCCGATGACACCTGGCTTTGCGGCGGTGCGGCAGCGCGGCGAGGCTGTGAGCGTCATGCTCCTCTTGTCAAGCGGCGAGATCGCCTA
>JBNATO010000155.1:5010-5248 GCA_049701555.1 Thermacetogeniaceae bacterium
CAATATTCAGGGACGGACGGTAGGGACCCCCTTTTCCTTGCGAAGGATTTCATTCCGATCATCGAAGGATACCTTGCTGAGCGATTGGTCGGGCGGGAGGTGACCTCTTTCCGGAAGATGGCCGAGGAGTTCGAAGAGCTCCCTGGCCCAGATGGGAAGAGGCTGCATACAGCCATTCGCTACGGCCTATCCCAGGCCCTGCTCCATGCGGTAGCCTTGAGCAGAAGGAAGCTTATGT
>JBNATO010000156.1:0-5247 GCA_049701555.1 Thermacetogeniaceae bacterium
GATTGCCGGCAATGGGTAGAAGAGCGCTTCAGCAGGGACCGCATGGTCGAGGACTATTTAGCCGTCTATCAGGAGGTGCTTAGGAGAGAGGCACCTCGGGCACACCATGCCAACACACCGTGGGGACGCTGGGAGGTTCTCCTAGATGAGCCTACAACTAAAGTAAAAAAGATCACTGTAGCTCCAGGGCAGCGGTTGAGCTACCAGAAACACTTCCGGAGAAAGGAGCACTGGTATGTGGTATCAGGGGAAGCCTTGGTCACACTTGATGGGAAGGAGATAAGGCTGGTCGCAGGAGAGGCGATCGATATACCAAAGGAAACGGCACACCGTCTAGCCAACCCCGGAACTGTTCCCCTAGTCCTGATCGAAACCCAAACAGGAGAGTATCTTGGGGAAGACGATATAATCAGGTTAGAAGATGATTATGGGCGTGCCCAAAGCTAAAAGGGCACGCCCTTTTCAATCTCCCTCCTAACGGCCTCCGGAATGAGTTCCCCCACTTTTCCGGTCGCCAGGCAAACGTAAGTGTCGGCAGCCCCGTAGTAAACGAGCACCTCATCGTCAGCATCCAATACCTCCTTGTTTTCCGCAGGGACTGCCCCACACGTAAAGACTACCTGCGGCACCCACACATCGCCTATTTTCCCTGTCTCATAATCGGTTTCCGGAGAGAGAATAGGATTGGGCGAGCGGTAGAGGAGACGCTCAGGGTTGTTGAGCGCCACAAGCATTACCCCCAACCGGTAGACGCGCTCCCGGTCGACACCATGGTAGATCAGCAACCATCCGTATTTTGTCTTGAGCGGCTGAGCACCGGCGCCGATCTTCAGGGAATCCCACATCCTGCCGGGCCGTGGCCCAGCGATGATCGAGTGTTTTTCCCGAGGAGCCGGGAACTCCAGCCTATCCAGACGGGTTACCCAGATGCCAGGCTCGATCCGATGATAGATCACATATTTCCCGCCGATCTTTTCGGGGAAGAGAATGGAGTCCTTATCCCAAATATCCTGGAAGACATAGCCCTTGCGCACCCATCTGTCAAACCTTCTGTTCAAGAAGTCCTCCACAGTTATGCCTGCGAAAGAGATCTGGGCGATCACGCCGTCATATGCCGTGTAGAGCATATAGATCCAGTCATCGATGATCACAACCCTTGGGTCTTCTACCCCTTTTTTCTCCTTCTCCCCCTGCGGCACAAAGACCGGCTCAGGCAGCCTTTCCAGAACACGATAGCCATCGGTGACAGCCAATCCGATCCTGGAGATCTGGTCATCCCCGAAGGCCCTGTACAAAAGGTACACCTTGTCCTCGAGGCGGAAAGCAGCTGGATTGAGAACATACTTGCTCTCCCAGGGATGCTCCGGTTTCGGCGAAAGGATGGGATTGCCGGGGTACCGCTTCAGCTGACCAGCAGGTGGATATTCCTTCGATTCCTGGACAACAACGCTTACGTCCTTTGGCCTGATTCCAAGCAGCACATCCAGCAGGTTTTCGCTAGCCCTCCCCTCGCCGATCAGCTGGACCGCCATCCTGGTGATCTCGCCTGGGTCATACCCCAGTTCCGCATAGATCTCCTCTAAGAAGTCATGGTTGAACCACTTCTCTTCGACATGGCTGGAGAGGGGCGTAGGTATACCGCGGCCTCCCTTATAGCTGTAGCTTGCCCAAGTCCACGCAGAACAAGGGATAAACGTCCCGTCTGCGAGCACCTGGCTCAGCCCATAGCCATCGCACATCAAGCCCAAGAGATTCCCTGCCTCACCCAAGCCCTCTCTCGCAAGCCTCTCAGAGAGCGCCCTAAAACGACGGACAAGGGCGCGGTGGTGGAGGTTTTCAAAGATGTTATGGGCCGAAAAAGGACCGCTCTCATATCGGCCGATGAGAGAGTTGCGGATCTTCAGCCCAAGGTTCTTTCTCTCACGGGCATACGTCCTGTTGAGGTACGAGTAATTCTCCATGATCATCATGTGCCGAGCAATAAACAGGCAGTAGCGGAGCTTGGGGTATTCCCCTCCCATTCCCTTGCTCAGAGGCCTAACCGCTATCCTTCCTGTGAGCTTGTTCAGGTCAGAAATGTTCGCCAGCTTGACACTTCCCCCTAAGGTATTATCTCCAAGCACAATGGGTTTGACCTCAACTTCTTCCAGGTCATCGGGGGTTGTGTTTTCAAGGACCCAGAGGAGTATGCTATCCGCCCATTTCCTGTTCTCCACCAAGTTCCCAAGGGTAATGGCATCACGAACATCCATCTTTTCCACAAGGACTCTGGGAGTATTGCAGCCCGCAGGGATCATCACGTTGAGAGGCGGATAGCGCAGCAAGGCCTCCCGGAAGATCTCGTCCTTGATGGAAAAGAACCTCCGAGGTGCAATGAGCTTAAAGAGCCCCTCCACCACCTGCCGGGTACCCTCTTCCGTATAGAGGTCTCCCGGCAGGATCTCGTCAAGAGCAGCGTCCAGGCTTTTCATAAAATCCCTGATGGTAGCAGCAATGGTAACCGAATCAGCGCTCTCAGGAACACCGAGATCGCTGTAAACGAAGTGATTGAAAGCCTCCTGATAGCGCATCTGCAACCTGTTAAAAAGGGCATCAGTCCAGACCACCCTTCCCCCTCTGCCCTCAAGCTTCTTCGGCATGGTTATGGGGATACCCGGTATGAATTCCAGGTAATACTGGGGCACAAGAGGAGGAGCAACCTCTAACGACTTCCTTTCCCATGCCTTCCGAAATTCGTCTTTCAAAGCCAGGAAAACCCTTCTCTGCTCCCGTTCCTCAGCGGCAACCTCATTGAAGAGAAGGACAAAGGGATCGATATCTTTTATCCCCTTCAGCTCATCCCTGAGAGCCTGGACCTCCTCCAGCAAGCCAGCCAGCCTGCCGCAGAAGGAGGCTGTCAAGGCATTCAGAATATCGTCCCTGCTGATTCCAGAGGCAAAGCCATACTGAATCAAAAAGCGATAAACTACGCTGGCCCATGCCCCAGCATCAAACCTGAAGTCTCCAGATGGAGCCTCCACGATCCTCTGAAGTTCGGCGCAGGTGATGAAGCGAGGAGAAGAGGGTGACTGGGAAACATCCGACAACGCCGCCTCAAAGAGGCTCTTATACTGGTTAAAGCCCCTCTTAAACAGCTGTATCAGCCCGCTCGTAGAATAAGTCGGCTCATAGTCTGGGCTGCTCACCTCTTCCCCGTATATGTCGGGCGTCCTCAGGACATCCTCTCTGTTCAGCCAGTACTCCTCGTCTCTCTTGATCGACTCAAACAGCGCCCTCGCAGACTCTTTGAAGACATGTTGCAACTTCTCCAAAGAGATGGGGCGGTGCCTGTTCCCGAGATCTATTTCGCAGATCTTTTTGTTCCGGCGGATCACCCTCGTGATCAGCCAAGGATCGATGCCGTAGCTTCTCGTCGTTTCCAGCCAGAATTTGATCTCGGCGCAGCAGTCTTCCACCATATCGTGGGAGATGGCATACACCCCTCCCAGCATGCCTCGTATACGGTACCCATAGAAGATCTCCAGAAGAGGCATGAGGAAAAAGTTATTGAGGAGATCCTCCAGAAAATTCTTCCGCAAAACAGTCAGGACAAAGTCATAGTCCTTGATGATCGGCTCCAGCAGCCTCTTTATCCACCAGGGCTGGATCCCGCTCCCATCCTCATTGACCAGGTCTGCTGCCAGGATCAACAGGTCCGCCTCCAGCCTGTCAGCTATAGTCATGATCGCCCTGATGCTGGCGCCTCTCCCGTTGCTCCCGGGAAGCATGAGGAACTCCAAGTGCTCCGCCTTAAGATCTAATTTCTTGATAGCCTCCAGTGCTTCTGCTCCTACTGGATCTCCCACGCAGACGATCAGGGAGCGGCTGAGGAGTTGAGAGTCAGCCAACCCCCTCTCAACCACCTTCAGCACCTTCGGCAACGCCTCTTTCTCATTTAAGAAAGGTATCCCTACCACCAGATCAATCCTATCCATCTCCTGGATCTGGCGCAGAGCACCCGCGATGCTCTGTTCAAAGAGCAGCTCACCATCTAAAACTCCCAATTAAAATCCCCCACTTCTGGATAACTGACCAGCGCAGCCTTCATCACGCTGCAGATCCTCTCAAGGGCTTCTGGCGTCTTCCCCTCACACCTTGCCACCAAGACCGGTTGGGTGTTCGACGCCCGCACTAGACCCCAACCATCCGGGAAAAGAACTCTCACGCCATCTACGTCGATGACCTCGTAATCTTTCCGGAACTTCTCCACAAGATCTGCAACCACCTTAAACTTCACTCTGTCATCACAGGGAATCCTGGTCTCCGCAGTGGCATAGTACTTTGGAATATCTTTCAGCAATTCTCCCAGGCTTTCGCTGGTGTTCGAAAGGATTCTCAGAAGCCTCCCTGTGGCATAAAAGGCATCATCATAACCATAATATTCATCCGCAAAGAACATATGCCCCGACATTTCTCCTGTAAAGACCGCTCCCGTCTCCCTCATCTTGGCCTTTATCAAAGAATGTCCTGTTTTATAAAACATCGGCCTCCCGCCCAAACGGGTGACCTCATCGACGAGGGCCTGAGAACACTTCACTTCGATGATCGCCAAGGCATTGGGATGAGAGCGCAAAATTTCGCGCCAGTAAAGGCACATGAGCTTGTCGCCCCAGATCACCTCGCCCTTCTCGTCAACAACTCCTATCCTATCAGCATCACCATCATAGGCGACCCCCAGATCGGCTCCCTCTTCCACGACGGCCTTTATCAGATCCTGGAGGTTGGCTGTTTTAACAGGATCAGGGTGATGCGCAGGGAAACGCCCGTCTGATGTGCAGTACAGAGGGATCACCTCGCAACCCCATCCCTTGAGTATCTGTTCTGCGAAGAGGGATGCTGTCCCGTTGCCGCAGTCTACTGCTACCTTCAACCTTCGGTCACCCAATCTGATCTTTTCTTTTAACATCTCCAGATAGGGCGTTACAACATCATCTTCAATTACTTCTCCTCTTCCAGATGCGAATTTCCCTTTCTCGATGATCTCCCTGAGGTACTGGATCTCCTCTCCGTAGATCGTCCCCTCGCCGCAGGCGAGCTTAAAACCGTTCTCATCCGGAGGGTTATGGCTGCCGGTGATCATCACCCCACCATCGATGCCGAAATGAACCCTGGCGTAGTAGAGCATCGGGGTGACGATCACCCCCAGATCCCTGACCACACATCCCGAATCCACAAGACCCCTCACAAGGGCTTTATGCAAGCGAGGGG
>JBNATO010000157.1:0-5246 GCA_049701555.1 Thermacetogeniaceae bacterium
AGCCTCCTAGACTTTTGCGCAACCGAGAAGGGAGAACAGCGTTAAAACTACAAATGCCCTCCAAATTTTGTATGTGCCGGAGTGGCGGAATCGGCAGACGCAAGGGACTTAAAATCCCTTGGTCCTTCGGGACCGTACCGGTTCAAGTCCGGTCTCCGGCACCATGGAAATCAAGGCTTTAAGGCCTTTCAGGGCGGTGAGAAGTTGCCGCCCTTTTTTATTTTGTGTACGCCCGGCATGGGCGTTGACCTGGTGGTGAAAGGCAGATGCGGGCGAGGCAGCACGAGTCTGCTAGCCGAAGGCAAGGGTGCCCCTCGCGAGGTGGGATCTGGTGAGGCCGATGGTTTCGCGGGAAGGGCGAAGACTCTAAATTTCCCCGGGAGGAGCTTGCCAGCGGGAGGAAGTGGTGAAGCCACGGGGGACCGCAGGAGGGCCGAGCTCCAGGTGCCCTTTGGGCGCGGCACGAGGCGGGGCGGCACTTGGCGGAGGACAGGGTAGCGGCCTGATAGGGCCTGATGAGCTTCACAAACGCTGCTATAGACTTCGTCAAGCTTGGTGAACCGCCGGACAATGTGACTTTATTAACTTGCGGTGCTAATTGCAGGAATTAGAACTTTCAGTTGGGAGGGAAATTGACAAAGTTTGGCGAAGACAATCAGAAGAAATCGCTGCTAGAATTTTATTGGAGGGGTTAAAGTCCGTTCCGCATCATCAGCGTTGGCGTAACACAGCCCATTGGTGCCGAAACATTTTTGAAGGGTTCATATTTGGGCGTGGGAAAAAAGGACAATTTTTGATATTGATATGTTTTGATATGTCTTAGGGCGGTGATCGGGAGATGGTTTTTGAAACTGGGGACATAATTAGCGGCCCGATCTTCCCCGAACCTGTCAGGGTGCTTGCTGTCAGACCTATTGGGCCGGCGCTTACTAAAATAGAGGCTGTCGGCGTTAACTCGAAGAAATACTATGACCCTGTCCTGAGCCCCGCTGAACTTGCTGCAATTACCAAAACCACTGAACAATCTACTGAGTTTACGGGCAACGCCGAGCATGTGTTTCTTTACTTAGAGGGGATGCGGATCCGCAACGCCTTTCAGTTTGATCCCCTCTATGGGGTGAGCGTGTCGCAGGTCGACGCCTTACCGCACCAGATCGAGGCAGTCTACCATTACATACTCAAGAGCCCAGATATCCGCTTCTTGCTGGCTGATGACCCGGGTGCCGGCAAGACCATTATGGCTGGGCTCCTTTTAAAGGAGTTGAAATACCGCGGCTTGGTCAATCGGGTTCTGATTATTGTACCCGGGCACCTCAAAGAGCAGTGGCTCAGGGAAATGAAAGAAAAATTCCAGGAACACTTTTTGATCGTCGACCGCGGTGTCATCAACGCCAGTTGGGGCCAAAACGTCTGGACCGAGCGCCATCAAATTATTACTTCCCTGGATTTCGCCAAACAGGAGGACGTCATGTTTGCGCTGAAAGACTCTTCCTGGGACCTTGTGATTGTAGACGAAGCCCACAAGATGTCCGCTTATAAGTACGGTGAAAAGATCAATAAAACCGCTCGCTATCAGTTCGGCGAGCTGATCTCCCGGATCACCAAATACCTTATTTTTCTCACCGCAACTCCCCACCGTGGCGATCCAGAAAACTTCCGCCTCTTCCTGGACCTTCTACAACCTGGTTTTTTTGCCAATACCGAAATGCTTGCCGCCTCCATTCAAAATAAGGACAACCCGCTTTTTTTGCGGCGTCTCAAAGAAGACCTTAAAGATTTTGACGGCAGGCCGCTGTTCCCCCAACGCAAGGTAGAGACGGTGAAGTACCGGCTGAGCGATGCTGAAAAGATCCTCTATAATGCCGTCACCGATTATGTGGAGAAAAATTTCAACAAAGCCCTGCAAAAGGAGAAGCGCAACGTCGCTTTTGCCCTCACCATCCTGCAGCGCAGGTTGGCATCCAGCGTCAGGGCTGTGCGCAAGTCTTTAGAGCGCCGCCGCGCCAGGCTGGAGGACCTGTATAAAAAGGGGCAGCTGCTTCAGGAAGTGGGTTATACGGAGGAATACCTGGAAGACCTAGAGGAGAGTCAGCGTTGGCAGAAAGAGGAAGAGTTGCTGGAGAAGCTCACATCGGCGGAAACGCTGGAGGAGCTGAGGGAAGAGATCAACAAGCTGGACGAACTTGTAGCTCTTGCGAGGGAAGTTGAGAAGCAGGAGATCGAGACCAAACTGAGCCGGCTCAAGGAAGTCATTGACGATATCAAAGTGCGGGAAAGCGACACCAAAATCCTCATTTTTACGGAGTCAAAGGATACGCTGGACTATCTTGCAGAAAAGCTCAGGAAATGGGGATATGCGGTGACAACTGTCCATGGCGGAATGAACATGGACGCCCGCATCAGGGCCGAGCATGAATTCAAGCACAATGCCCAGGTGATGGTGGCGACCGAAGCGGCAGGCGAGGGGATCAACCTCCAGTTCTGCTGGCTGATGATCAATTACGACATCCCCTGGAACCCCAACCGCCTGGAACAGAGGATGGGGCGCGTCCACCGCTACGGTCAACGCCACGATGTGCATATTTACAACATGGTTGCGGTGGATACCAGGGAAGGGAGGATCCTGGAAAAGCTCTTTGAAAAGCTGAACCGCATGAAAGACCACCTGGGCTCCGACCGTGTTTTCGATGTCATCGGCGACATCCTGCCGGGGACGAGCCTTAAAGACTTGATTCTTGAGGCAATTGCCAATCCCCAGAGCACGGACGATATCGTGGCCGAGATGGAACGCATCCCTGATGAGGAGGTAGCCAAGCGGGTCAGGGAGGCGACGATGGAGGCGCTGGCCACCCGTCATATCGACCTCTCCCGGATCCTTGGCGAGCAGCGGGTTGCCCGTGAGAACCGCCTGGTGCCGGAATATATTGAAAAGTTTTTTCTGCGGGCAGCCCAGATGCTCGGGATCAGAGTAGAAAAACGCCAGGATGGCTTCTGGCGGGTGCCGGCCGTTCCTTTTGAGGTGCGGAATCAGCCCTACGAATTCAAAATTAAGTACGGCGAGGTATACCGGGAGTACCTGAAGGTTGCTTTTGATAAGCAACAGGCCTCTGATGGGCAATGCGAGTTTGTGACGATGGGCCATCCCTTGATGGAGGCCGTTTTGGAAACGATCTTTAAGAAGTGCCGGGATGATGCTTCCCGCGGCGCAATTTTTATCGATCCCGATGGCAGGAAGAACGGGCTGTTGTGGTTTATGACCGGGGAGATCAAGGACGGGAGAGGAGATGTAGCCGGCCGCAAGCTTTTTTGCATTTACCAGGCTGCCGATGGCCGGATGACGGCTGTCAATCCCTCGCTGCTCTGGGACCTGAAGCCGGCTGGTGATGACTCATCTGAGCTGGAAGCAGAGGTTTTGCCCGCCTCATGGGAGAAAGTTGTCGCCTTTGCTTTAGAGCAGCAGGTGCTTCCGTACCGGGAAGAGCTGCTGGAGCAGAGGAGGCGGGATGCCGCCATCAAGGAAAAATATGGCCTTAAATCCATCGATTCGCTGATCCTGGAATCGGAGACCAAACTCATGGAGTATGAAACGAGGAGGATTAAAGGAGAAAACATACCTGATGTCACGATCATCCAGGAACAGCGGAGACGGGAGGACCTGGAGCGGAAAAAGGAGCGGCTCCTGGACGAGATCCGCACCGAGACCAGCCTGTATCCTTCCGAGCCCTCTGTCCTGGCTGTGGTCCGGGTGGTGCCGGGAGTTTCCCTGCAGGAAGGAATGGCGAGCGATGAAGAGATAGAGAGGGTGGGGATGGAAGTTGCCATGAGGTATGAGGTGGAACAGGGCAGACACCCGGAAGATGTATCTGCCCAATCTCTCGGTTATGACATCCGCTCCGTCGACAGGGACGGTAACTATCGCTACATCGAGGTTAAGGCCAGGGCGAGGTCTGGAGCCATCGCTCTCACCCCCAACGAGTGGGTGATGGCCAACCGCCTTAGAGACGATTACTGGCTCTACGTGGTGGAGCAGGCTGCGACAGACCCGCAGCTTTACCTGATCCAGAACCCGGCGGCCTGCTTGAAGCCCGACGAGCAGGTGGAAATCGTGCGCTATGTGGTGAAAAACTGGCATGTTGCAGCGCAAAGGGCCGGAGCATAGCTCAGGTGCAAACTGGTTGCGAAGGAGGTGGCAGAAGGTGAGTGAGAAAAGGACTTTTATCGAGACCACATTTCCGGTCAAAGCAGTAAGCGAACAATCCGCCCGGGAGAAGAACATCCGCCACGGGCACATCTCCACCCTGCACATCTGGTGGGCGAGGCGGCCGCTGGCGGCCTCACGGGCGACCATCTATGCCGCCCTTACCCCGGAGCCGAAGGAAGAAATAGAGCGGATAGGACGGGCTGAGTTCATTGCTGACCTTTCCAAATGGGAAAATTCTTTGAATCCTTACTACATTGAGCGGGCGAGAAGGGAGATCCTGGCGGCCAACGGCGGAACACCGCCCCGGGTGCTGGACCCCTTTGGCGGAGGCGGTTCCATCCCCCTGGAGGCCCTGCGCCTGGGCTGCGAGACCTATGCCTCAGACCTCAACCCCGTGGCCGTCTTGATCGAAAAGGCCACCTTGGAGTTTCCCCAGAAATACGGCAGGCCAGTAAAGCGTAAAGAGCGCACCCCTATAGGAGAGGTGGAGCGGGAGGTCAATCCCCTGTTGGAGGACGTTAAGCGCTGGGGGGAGTGGGTGCTGGAGGAGGCTAGGAAAGAAATCGGGCGCTTTTACCCTCCTGACCCTGACGGGAGCATCCCTGTGGGCTATATTTGGGCGCGGACGGTGAGGTGCCAGAACCCGGCCTGCGGCGCGGAGATCCCTTTGATGCGCCAGACCTGGTTGGCCAAAAAAGAGAGGAAAAAGGTCGCCCTGCGGATCGTGCCGCGGGGGAATGCGGTGGAGTTTGAGATCGCTGAAGGCGAGGAGATCGATTTCGACCCCGGGGAGGGCACCGTCGCCCGGGCTAAGGCCATCTGCCCCTGCTGCCGCAGCGGCATGACCGACAAAGAGGTGCGGAAGCAGTTCCAGGAGGGCAGGGCCGGGCAGCGCATGGTGGCTGTGGTCCTCCACCATCCTGAACGGGAGGGCAAGGCCTACCGGCTGGCCACGGAAGAGGATATGGAGGTTTTCCGGGAAGCAGAGAGGTATCTGGAACAGAAGCGGGAGGAGTTGTGGGATAAGTGGGGCTTCGACCCAGTA
>JBNATO010000158.1:0-5243 GCA_049701555.1 Thermacetogeniaceae bacterium
TTTACTGTTAGAGCAGGTCCTGCCCAGTTGTTATTATCACGGATTCGGGTTTTAATTTTAAAGACAACTACCGGATCCGACGGGAGGAGCAAGGAGCACCGGTGTGGCTGTAGTAAGGCCAGACAAGGTCGTAGATGAAGCTGAAGTCAATCGTCTGCTTACCTGTTTCAAGAGATGGTTTTCGGGTATACGCTGCTCAAGGTTGAACATGTAAAAAATTTGCGCCCTTCGGATTTTCTGTCCATCATTCCCGGGGTCACCGCAAAAATTTAATCTCCTGGCCCAATATGGCATGAGTTTGGCAAACAGATCCTTTAGCTGTGAGGAGGCTTAGCTGAGTTTCGTCAGCTAATCATAGCGAGCTTTTCGGCCATATTCTTAAGGCTGTTGGCCAATCCTTCTAGTTGCTCCATAGTCGCCGCAATCTGTTGTGTCGAAGCAGCTTGTCGCTCGCTGACCTCAGAAGTTCCGGTCACCTCTGTCAAAATACTGCCAACAGACTTCTCAATATTTCGCAGTATTTTCCCGATTTTCTCGGCTGAAACCGCGCTGTTGTCGGCTAGTTTGCGGACCTCGTCGGCCACGACGGTAAACCCACGGCCGTGCTCGCCCGCACGAGCGGCTTCAATAGCCGCGTTCAAACCCAGAAGCTTCGTCTCGGTGGCAACCTTCTTGATGAACTCAAGCACCTCTCCTATTTCAGCCACATGTTGGCTTGCAGTATTCGCTATATCTTCCAGCTTTTTTCCTTGAGCCGCCAGGATCGTTGCCCCAGCTGCAAGTTCCTGAGTCGTGGTTGTCATCTCCTTAACGCTCCTATTAAGCTGTTCCGCCATCGTCGAAAGCTCTTTAGCCTGTTCGTTTAGTTCCTTAATCGTATCTTCTTTGGCTTTTTGGGCGTCGACCATCATCATCATTAGCTTGGCAACGTGGGCGTCTACAATCGTGACTCTTTCCGGTTTGTTGGCGTGCAGCATCTCCTGCACCTTAGGGTCGCCGGTAACCTCCACGACTACATCGAGACCCGGTAAATTCAAAAGCTCCATGCAATCACGAAAAGTTCTTATGCCGTGTTCCCGGGCATATCTCATCCCCGGAGCATCTTCATTTAAGTCCGCTACCCCTACCACCCTCACATCCGGAAGTATCTCCAATGCCCTCAAAACGGCTCCCCCGCCTTTACCAGCTCCTACAATGCCAACCGATATCATAAGGAATCCTCCTCTTTTTTTACAAATAAACCAAACTTCTTCCAGATTTTCTGGTAGACGATGTAAACCCAGTTTACGAACTCGGCCTATGAATTTAGTTACCTTCCCAAAACTTTCTGCATGGCCTGGAGCACCCGCTCCCGCTGGAAGGGTTTGACGACGAAATCCAGCGCCCCCGACTGGATGGCCTCCATAACCATGGCCTGTTGCCCCATGGCGCTGCAAATGACCACCTTCGCATTGGGGTCGAGTTTCTTTATGGCTTTTAACGCTGCAATGCCGTCCATCTCCGGCATGGTGATATCCATGGTAACCACGTCCGGTTTGAGTTCCTTGTACAGCTCCACCGCCTGCAACCCGTTCTCCGCCTCACCTACAACCTCATATCCGTTCTTAGCAAGTATGTCCTTGAGCATCATGCGCATGAAAGCGGCATCGTCCACCACTAGCACTTTAGCCATAACTCTCCTCCTCGCTCTCGGTTTTCCCTTATTTTTTAGTCGTTTATTACCGCTCTCGACGGTTAGAACCCCCACCAGAGCAAATCAAACCTCTACCCCAAGAGATTTGAGAATCACCCCCAAAGAATCAGCCTCGGGGATGAAAAAGAAATGTCCTTTCAATGACACATCTTCCGCATAAAATGTAGTCTCCGTAACCAGCGCCTTGTCGGAAAAATACCCTCCTTCAAGAAAAGCGGAGCTCAAGACCGCACCCAGCATGTCGTGGGCCAGCGCTGGCACCGACGGGAGCAATTGCAACCGGCAGAAATCAGCAAAAGCAGTCAGGAAGGAACCTGTCAGGATGTTGCCTGTTTCCATGATGACCGAACGAGCCATGTCGTCTACGGAAACCGTAGTGCCTTGTGGCAGCCCCATGAGCATGTCCACCAGCTTCAGGGCGCTTACTTCGTCCAAAAGAAAAAGGATCTTCCCCGGAGCGCTCCCTTTCACCACAAAATTCACGCACACAACAGGCTCTTCTTCATCACCTATGAGGTGCGGTATCTCGCCTATTGGCAATACTCCAGCTCTCGGCACCGACATCTGGATGCGGCGGCCAAGCATGGTCGCCAGGGCAGTGGCAGCATTCCCAGCGCCTATGTTGCCTATCTCTCTGAGCACATCTATATGAAACGCATTCAGGTTTTTCCAAGGGTCCATCATCTGCTATCCTCCTATTTTAACTCTCCGAAATCCATGAACTTCATCCACATCAGAGCTCTTTTACATCCATGCCTATAGCCTTGATGTAGACCTTCCCGTTGGTTGTATCTAATATCATGGTGCGCCCGTAATTCCCGCCGGTATCCTCGGCGACTATGCGTATGCCAAGCTCGCCAAGGACTTTACGGCACATGGCGACATTACGCTCGCCTATATTGAGAACAGGCAGGTTGCTGTCCGCAGAGATGAACATCCGCGCGCCTCCCGCCAGCTTGGCAACAGTGGTGGCGCGCCTCGCCCCCATCTTAAGCATGGCTTCAAGAAGATCCGGGATGGCAAGGTCAGCAAACTTGCCCCTATTGGTGATATCCTTGAACTCGCTGCTGTCAGGCAGCATGACGTGTGCCAGCCCGCCTATGGAGTTGAGCGGGTCGTAGAGCGCAACGCCTACGCAGGAACCCAGTCCAATGGTTATGAGGCGGGCCGGGTTGTGGGCAACTTTCCATTCCCCTATTCCAATTTTGATCTCTTCCATTTCTTTCTCCCTAACGCACCGTATTGCCGGATATCGCTGACGCTATCTCCGGCTCAGATAGTTCACCCTGCAGGCCGCTCAGTAGGTTGCCAAGAAGGCCGCGCACATCGAGTATTAAAGCCACCCGGCCATCCCCCATGATGGTAGCACCTGCGATACCTGGTATCCTGCCTATATATTTACCCAATGATTTGATCACTATTTCCTGCTCTCCTATAATCGAGTCAACTTTTAATCCTAGCCGCTTGTCCCCTGAACCCACAACAACCACCGCCGCCCGCCCCTGCGCATCCAATGCATCTCCCTTCTTAATCCCCAGGGCTTCACCCAAATGCACCAGCGGTAGCACATTACCCCTGAGCACAACCACTTCGTGATGCCGCACCTTCTTCACTTCCTCTGGCTCAACGTCGATAATCTCTATTACATTCGCCAGCGGAACCGCATAAAGCTGGCCATCCAGCGTCACCAGGAGGGAGCGGTTGATGGCCAGGGTGAGCGGCAATTTGATGGTGAAACAGGTGCCCTCACCGGGAACCGTCTCGATATCGAGTGTCCCGTTGATCTTCTCGAGGCGGGCGCGCACTATGTCCATTCCCACGCCGCGGCCAGAGACGTCCGTCACTTCGTCAGCGGTAGAAAAGCCGGGCATGAAGATAAGGTCGAGGGCCTCCCGCCGGCCCATGCTTGCAGCCTGCTCGGGAGAGATGAGCCCCTTCTCTACCGCTTTGCGCTTCACCAGCTCGGGGTCGATGCCCCTGCCGTCATCCCTAACGACGATGACTATCATGTTCTCTTGGTGGAAAGCCTTGAGGACTACAGTACCCTGCCGCGGCTTGCCAAGGCGAACACGCTCCTCCGGCGGCTCAATGCCGTGGTCGATGGCGTTGCGCAGCAGGTGAATGAGGGGATCGCCGATCTCCTCTATCACCGTGCGGTCTAGCTCCGTTTCGCGACCCTCTACGACGAAATTTACCTCTTTGCCCGCCTTGGCGGCCAGGTCCCTGACCATGCGCGGGAAACGGTTAAACACGTGGTCGATGGGCAGCATCCGGGCCTTCATGACTTCTTCCTGAAGCTCTGAGACCACACGCCCGATGTGAGCAGATATCTCCTCCAGCGTCTTGAGCTGCGGCTCGTCCCCCATTTTTCTCTTCAGCGCAACGGTCGTGTCGGTAAGACGCGTGCCGTCTATTACCAGCTCGCCAACCAGGTTCATCAGGTTATCCAACCTGCGGATGTCCACACGCACCGTCTGAGAGGCGCGCCGCTCAGCAGAGGGAACCTGTTCGAGGCGGCCTCCCGCCCTACCAACAGCCTTCGCCGCTGCCGGAGCGGTTCCGGTTAAGTCATCCGTTCCAGAAAATCCACCGGAATTTGAGTTTGGCGTGGTTTTGTCCAGCTCAACAAGGGTAACATCAACTTTTCGAACCTCGGAAATCGACTTAACCACATCCGATAGAGTGCCGGCATCTTCCTTCGATACCAGCAGCAGGCGAAAGCTGTTCCCGAATTTCTCCGCTTCCAGTTCCTCCGTGTGGGGCTCGCTCTTGATCACCTCTCCGTAATCCTCGAGGTTTCTGAAAACCAGGTAGGCCCGCGGCCCCTTCATGCGGCAGTCGGGCTCCAGCTCCACGTAAATCTCATATCCCCGGTAGCCCCTGAGCTCCGCTTCCCTGAGAACGTCCAGATCGTATTCGGTCAGCTCCAAAGGCCTGTCTTCTACCGTCGCTGTCTCCCCTCCGCCCTCAAGCAGCGCTTCGAGTATGGCAACAAGTTCCCCAACTTCCGCGTCGCCTTCGCCGCCGCCGGCGATCTTCTCCTTCAGCTCGCGGAGCTTGTCCAGGCAAGCCAGAAGCAGGTCCACTACCTCCCGGCTCGTCGTCAGCCGGCCCTGCCGCAGGGCATCAAGGACGCTCTCCATCCTGTGGGTGAGTGTCGCCATCTTTTCGAAACCCATCGATGCCGAAGACCCCTTAAGCGTATGGGCAATGCGAAAGATGCGGTTCAGAAGCTCGCGGTCCCCCGGGTCCTTCTCCAAAAGAACGATAGCCTCATCAAGCTGCTGCAGAAGCTCTTCCGCTTCGTCCAGAAAGACTCCCAGATACTGAGACATATTCATATCTTTATCTTTCACTGCTGCGTCACCTCTGGCCTATCATTTTCGCAGGATTATAGCGGAGGACGGTTTAGTCTTATCTTGTCAAAACAGATGGAAGGCGACCATAACTGGCCATACCAATTATGGCCGCCCCGGCAATCATACTGCAGCTTATACCTTGAACTTCTCCACCTGCTCGTCAAGCTGCTTGCTGATGTTCAGCAGCTCCT
>JBNATO010000159.1:0-5231 GCA_049701555.1 Thermacetogeniaceae bacterium
CAACGATGAGGTGGGATCAGTGGCAGCTGATTTGGCGCATGACCTTAGAAAGATCTTCAAGGATGAAAAAAAACTAGACGTATTGGGGCCTGCTCCAGCTCCTGTACACCGCATCAAAGACCGCTTTAGGTGGCAGATAATCCTCAAAGGAGATTGCAGCAATGTTCGCTCCAAGCTTCGGGCATGTGTTCAGGAGTACCGGAAGAAAACTGATGTTATAATTGGTATAGAAGTCGATCCTTATGGATATTGAGGAAGGTGTTTTTAGTTGGCTGTGTACAAAATCGTCGAGCTTGGAGATCAGGTTCTGCGCGAGAAGGCTGTTCCTGTGCCAGAAATCAATAGAAATATTCTCAAACTCTTGGACAACTTGGTTGACACAATGTACGCCGCGAAAGGAGTAGGGTTGGCTGCTCCCCAAATCGGGGTCTCAAAGAGAGTAATTGTGGTGGATGCTGGGGAAGGGCTTGTGGAGCTCATCAATCCTGAGATCATCTCCAGCAGGGGAGAAGAGGTTGCGATAGAGGGGTGTTTGAGCATTCCGGGAGTGGCAGGAGAAGTAAAGCGTGCACAGGAGGTTGAGGTAAAAGGATTAGACCGCACTGGTAAGGTCGTCAGAGTTCAGGCGAAGGGGTTGTTCGCAAGAGCGCTCCAGCACGAAATTGACCACCTTGACGGCATCCTCTTTATTGACAAAGCCTTGAGGCTGTTCAAAGAAGGTTCATGAGGAGCGGATGGCGAATTGAGAATACTCTTTATGGGAACATCCGAATTTGCGATACCGACACTAGAGATGATCCGGCACAGCAGATGGCATCTCTTGGGAGTTGTCACACAGCCTGATCGGCCTAGAGGAAGAGGAAGAAAGCTATCTGCGCCTCCTGTTAAGAAATTTTTAATGGGGAGCGAAACCCCTGTTTATCAGCCCGCTGCCTCTCAGGAAATTGCAGAGTTGTTGGCAAGGGAAGCGTTGCAGCCAGACGTAATTGTTGTTGTGGCTTATGGAGTTGTTCTCCCTTCTCAAGTTTTGGGGTTGCCTCCCCTGGGATGTGTCAATCTCCATCCCTCTTTGCTCCCTGCATATCGAGGAGCTGCTCCTCTTCAGAGGGCTATTATTAACGGCGAGACTAGGACCGGCATCACTACAATGTACTTATCTGAAGAACTGGATGCTGGGGATATCATCCTCCAGGAGGAGATCGAGATCGCTCCTGATATGACTTACGGTGAATTAGCTGACATTGCTTCTAAAAAAGGAGCTTCTCTGATGTTTAAAACTTTGTCACTGATCGAAGAGGGAAAGGCTCCCCGATTTCCTCAGGATCATAGCAAGGCCACATATGCTCCTCCGTTGAGGCCTGAAGAGGAGAGGATCGACTGGAAGCAGGATGCCAAGAGGATATGCAACAAGGTCAGGGGTATGAATCCTCAGCCAGGGGCGTATACTTTGTTCAAAGGAAATGTTCTCAAAATATGGGGCGCAAAGCCTGTAGAGGGCAACAGCGGACAATTTATGCCTGGACAAGTTGTTGACGCTGACCCCAAATCTGGCTTTAGTGTCCAAACAGGGGATGGCCGGATTGTGGTTACAGAGGTTCAGCCTTTTGGTCGCAAGCGAATGAGCAGCGCTGAGTTTGTTCGGGGTTATAAAATCTACCAGGGGCTTACCTTAGGGGAGTAAGCGGTTGCTGTGAGCATGAAGAAGCGGTTGTTTGTTGGCTTGTTATGCGGAGCATTGGGTTTGCTTTTGGTTTTATTTGTTTTTATGGCTTATCTTTTTTTCAACTGGAACCAACCATTAAACAGAGTTATCCTTTTAATACTGGGTTTATTTGTGCTCGTTTTTTTGGGAGTGATCGCTTCCGGGATCATAGGCATCGTTCTTACGCTCTGGAGCGCCAGAAACATCCCTTCATTGAGACACGTTATACGAGTAACGATCAATCTTTTATTTCCATTTGTGATGATGCTAGGGAGAGTTCTAAGAATCAGTCGGGAGAGAATCCAGGGCTCTTATATTGAAGTCAACAATCAACTGGTACGGACACGAAGAGAATCTTTCGCTCCGACGGAGATCTTGGTATTGGCCCCTCACTGTCTACAGAATGCGGAGTGCCCTCATAAGATCACTCTTTATGCAGATAATTGCAAAAGATGTGGAAAATGTCAGGTGAGCGAACTCTTAAAACTCAGAGATAAGTATGGAGTAAATCTTTGTTTTGCCACTGGCGGTACGCTTGCGCGCCGGTTTGTGCAGGTCTATAAACCGCGAGCGATTGTCGCTATTGCCTGTGAGAGGGACCTGGCCAGCGGAATTCAGGACACCAACCCCTTGCCCGTCTTGGGTGTTCTCAACGAAAGGCCCCATGGCCCCTGCTTCAATACCGAGGTCAATCTTCAAAGAGTGGAAGAGGCTATTTTGTTTTTTTTGAAGAGTTGAGATGCTTGTCCAATTGATATTTTGGAGGTAGGAGATTTTGAAGAAGGAACAGAATCTATTCCATCATATCTATTCAGCGAGGGACGGAGCTCTGCGGGTTTTGCTGGCAGTAGAAAAGGAAGGTGCTTACGCCAATCTTGCGCTCCAAAAGCTTCGTTCTTTACACAGGTTGAAAACCCCTGATGCTGCGCTGCTTACAGAACTTGTCTACGGTACGCTCCGCTGGCAAAATACTCTTGACTGGGTCATAAATCAGTTCAGCAAACTTCCTGTTGATAAAATGAATTCTGTGGTGCGCAATATATTGCGGCTTGGCGCTTATCAGTTGTTATTTCTTGAACGCATTCCTCCTCCGGCTGCCTGCAATGAAGCAGTGAAACTAGCGAAACTATGGGGACTCGAACAGCTAGGTGGGTTTGTGAATGGTGTTTTGCGCAATATTGTCCGTAACAAAGAGAAGATCATATATCCTTCTTTAGATGAAAATCCATCGCTTCATATAAGCGTTAAGTATTCCCATCCTCTTTGGCTTGTGGACCGCTGGCTGGAACGGTGGGGAGAAAAAGAAACGATCTCCCTCTGCATAGCCAACAATGAAACCCCGCCCCTCGTGTTGAGGTGTAATACCTTAAAGACAACTCCTGAAAAGCTCCTCCAAGAATTGACAGAAGATGGCATAAGCGTTGTTCCTAGCCCTTATATTCCAGAGGGATTGAGGGTGTCGCAGATCAATCATCTAAATGAGCTACGCTCTTATAAAGCAGGCTATTTTGTGGTACAAGATGAGAGTTCCATGTTGGCATCTCTTATCCTGCAGCCTGAGGAAGGTTCGTTTGTTCTGGATGCATGCAGTGGCCCGGGGGGCAAGACGACCCACCTAGCCCAGATTATGAGAAATAAAGGGAAGATTCTAGCGCTCGATATCCATGAACACAAGTTAAGGTTGGTGGCGGAAACAGCTGAACGGTTAGGTATTTCAATAATTGAAAGGCGCCTCTTGGATGCTCGATCGTTGCCAGAAGAGTTGCACGGGAAAGCCGACTATGTCTTAGTTGATGTGCCTTGTTCTGGTCTCGGAGTCATCAGGAGGCGACCTGAGCTGAGATGGAGGTTAAATCCTGAAAAGCTATCCCTTTACCCGCAGCAGCAGCTGGAGATTCTCAAAGGGGCAGCGGTGGCGGTAAAAAAAGGAGGTGTTTTGGTTTACAGCACCTGTTCTACTGAGCCTGAGGAAAACAGGGATGTAATTTCTCGGTTTTTACAAGAAGCTGTGGGCTTTCAACCCGAAGATATTACGGATTTGATTCCTTTCCCGCTCGTTCATGAGGTTGATCAACAGACAGCGAAGGCTGGTTATATTCAGCTGATGCCGCACCGGCATGGAACGGATGGATTTTTTATAGCGCGCCTGCGTAAGACTGGGTGAAAGGTGTGTGAGATAATGGGCTTGCAGGAGCTAGAGCGCTTGTTGTCTAGCTTTTGGGAAGGCATATTTTTGAAGTCACCTCGTCAGATACAACCTGTAGAAATAGCACGCGCCCTTGTTCGCGAGATGTCTCAACAGAGGCGTGTCAGTGTCTCACGGATCTATGCGCCCAATGTATTCACAATTGCTCTGAGTTCTGATGATTTTGATAAGACAGCTCCTCTTCATGCTGCGCTCAGTGAGGAGTTGGAAGAGTATATCAGGCAGAAAGCCGCTGAAAAGGGGTTTACGCTGATCGGCAAACCGTCTGTGACCTTCGAAGAGGATGCAGCTCTTGGGGTTGGCGAGATCCGTGTTCGTTCCCGGTATGCTGCCACAGGCAATCTTCTTGAGAATACAGCAGAGCAGAGAAACTCTTATGAAAAAGGGCATTGCCTGTTTAACAGAGACCATACGATGATTTTCAAAAAAGATGAGAAAAGTGTCAAAAATGAAGCATCTTTACAGGAGAGAGTTATGCTCAAAGTTGTAGAGGGACCAGATCGGGGCAAAAAGTTTTTGCTCGAAGGAAAGGGGCCTTTTACAATTGGGAGACAGAGCACAAATCATGTAGTTCTTACAGACATAAATACGTCAAGGGAGCATGCGCTTCTGGAGTACTGTGGCGATGAACTCTACTTGGTTGATTTAAACAGCAAAAACGGTACTTTTGTCAATGGCAGCGTCATCGAGCGTAAAAGAGTGGAGCCAGGGGATAAGATTCAGATCGGAGAGAATCTGCTGGAGATCGAAAGGGGCTAAAACCGTGATGTGGTTTGTCTTGGCCCTGAGGTATGCAGTTCTTGCTGTCCTTTGTGCCTTTTTTGTTGCTCTCCTTTTATACCTAAAACATGAGAATTTAACCGAAGCAAAAGATGCTGGGCCTTTTCTTGAGGTGTGCGCTTCTGGCATGTCTTCTGTGGACATAGGTAAGAGATGGTATGTGGGTGATAGTATCCTTATCGGGAGAGGCTTGGACTGCGCTGTCAAGCTGCCGGATCCTTACGTCTCTCATCACCATGCCCGAATTTTTAAGGCCTTTGATGTTTATATGGTAGAAGATCTGAGGAGCAAAAATGGTACTTTTTTGAATGGAAGGCGCGTGGTAGCTCCGGAACCTCTAAAAAAAGGTGATAGGCTGAAAATTGGCGAGACGGTTGTTGAGTTTAATTTTCCCAAAGGTCACCATAAAGGACTTTCTTCTATGATGATCTATCCAGGATTGATCCTTACGGCAGGGGGAATAGCGCTCTACTTAAATGGCTTTATTTTGCTTCATCATTTGGTGATCTTGGGCATTGTAGCTGTGTTTCTAAGCATAGTTTC
>JBNATO010000160.1:0-5190 GCA_049701555.1 Thermacetogeniaceae bacterium
AGACGTATGAGAGGAAGATAAAGGTCATCGAAACAGCGCTTGCAGTCAACAGACCGGATCCCAGCGATCCCTTGGATGTTCTCTCCAAGGTAGGAGGATTTGAGATCGGTGGCATTGCAGGGCTGATCTTAGGAGCAGCATACTGCAGGGTGCCGGTTGTGATCGATGGTTTCATATCGACAGCTGGGGCGCTTTTGGCAAAGCGCATCGCTCCTGCAAGTGTGGAGTATATGATAGCAGGTCACCGCTCTATGGAATACGGACACCGCTACATGCTGAACGAACTCGGCCTTCAGCCGCTGCTCGATCTCAACATGCGCTTGGGAGAGGGGACTGGGGCAGCCCTGGCGATGTGTATCGTGGAAGGTGCGGCTCGGGTGATACGGGAGATGCTCACATTTGAAGAGGCCGGAGTTGCCCGTAACAAGTCGAGGGTGTATGAGGCATGAACAGCGGTTTATTAAAGTATGATTTCCAGTCTTTATCCCCGCAGTACCTGGAGGACCTGGCAACCGCCTACTGGTTCTCAGAGGTTCTGTTTGTGGCGGTAGAAGCTGGGGTGTTTGACCTCCTCGCTGGAGGGGGGATGAGAGCGGAGGAGGTCGCTGAGGCTCTTGGCTTTGAAAGAAAGGGAACAGAGCGCTTCCTGAGGGCTCTCTGCGCTTTGGGGCTGCTCGGAGAGAACAAAGGAATATTTTTCAACACAGGGTTGGCAGAATCCTATCTTGTCAGAGGGAAAGAAGGCTATCAGGGCAACTCCATCCTCTGGAGAAAGCGTCTGAGGGATTCCTGGCAGGGTTTGCGGGAGTGCCTAAAAGCAGGGGGAAGAGTATTCTACCCCCCGCAGGGTGAACCTGAGGAGAGCAGGTTGCAGAGGTTGGAGATGTACGTGCGAGCTATGGACGATATCGCGAGAACGAAGACAAAAGAAATGCTACAGATCTTTGAAGGGGTCTTCAAGGCGGGCAGGGTCCTAGACGTTGGGGCGGGCTCAGGAGCTGTTGCAGCAGGTTTTTTGCAGAAGTTTCCTGGGCTCACAGCCGTGCTAGTGGATCTCCCTGAGGTACTTAAGGTTGCAGATATTATGCTCAGGGAGAGAGGGCTTGGCGGTCGCTTCACCTGTCATCCGGCGAATATTCTGCAGCCGGGCGCGCTTCCCGTTGGTGATTTCGAACTGATCATCTTATCTAATATCGTTCATGCTTATTCCGAGGAAGAGATAACTCCGCTGCTTTTTCAGGCGGCTGAGCGTCTTGGAAGCAAGGGATATCTCCTCGTGCACGATTTTTTCCTTGAGCACTGCCCGGAGAAAGCGGCTCTGATGGATTTGAACATGTTCATCAACGCCTATAACGGCAGAGTTTTCTCTGCTTCTTGGCTGCGTCAGCGGCTTCAGACCTGCGGACTCTGCTGTGCGGAACTTGTGCCGCTCGAAAGCGATACTGCTCTGGTGATCGCCGCACGCAGTACCGAGGCTTTGGAGAGGCTGCAGCTGACGCCTCTTAAAGGCTTGGTCTCACGCATAAGATCCCTCGGATTCCGAGATGTCCGTCTTATTCCAGCAACGCATGTGCAGGTCTCCGACTGGGTCATTCTGCGTTGCCGCTACGGTTGCAAGAACTACGGGAAGCCGCATTGTCCTCCCAATGCTCTGCCTCCGGAAAAAACCCGGTCTGTTCTGCAAGAGTTTTCTAAAGCACTTTTATTGGAGGGAGAGCCTCCGACGAAGGATTTTCAGCTGAGAGTTTTGGCTGCGGAGAGGGAGGCTTTTCTCGAAGGGTATTACAAGGCACTGGCGTTTTGGGCAGGGCCTTGCTCTCTGTGCTCCTCTTGCCCCGATTCCGGTGTCTGCCGTGACCCTCGCCGAGGCAGGCCTTCTATGGAAGGTTGCGGGATCGATGTCTACAAAACAGCAAGAATGGCTGGTTTTTCTCTGAGAACGCTGCGCCATAGGGAAGATTACGTGAAATACTTTGCTCTTTTGCTTTTGGAGTGATGGTGATGCGCGTTTTGCTTGTTCAGACCCCTTCTGTAGAGGTGTACAGCGAAGAAAAGGTTTACCCCATTGGGATCGTTGTTCTCGCAGGGCAACTGCGCTCTCTTGGCTATGATGTTAGAATCCTGGACATGAACCTGGATCCCGAGCCGTTTGGCCGGTTGCGGAAGCAGCTTCTGGATTTTCATCCAGATGTTGTCGGGCTTTCTCTGCGCAACATTGACCCCTTGGGCAATAAGACGAGCTCGCTCATGCCACAGTTCATCGCTGCTGTTAAACTGGTGGCTGCACTTCTCCCTGACGCTTGGCTGATCGTAGGAGGCACTGGATTTTCTCTCTTCCCCGAGCGTATCCTTTTGGAAGTTCCTGAGTTGGACTATGGGATCGTTGGGGAGGCTGAGAGGTCGTTTCCTGCCTTGCTCAGATCTCTCGAGAATCCATCAGGGATCCCTGGACTCTGCTACAGGGAACTGGGAGGAGTGCGCGTTTTGGCACCTGACCGCAGTATTGATATGCTGGAGTATTCTATCCCGGACAGGAAGCTGTGGGAGCCCTCTAGCTATTTGGAGATCAACAGCTATGTTCCAGCGATCGGGGTTGAGGCCAAGCGTGGCTGTCCTTATTCCTGCGCCTACTGCGTATACCCGCAGCTGCAAGGCAAGAGACTGCGCTGCCGTAGCCCCGTTGCAGTTGTTAATGAGATCGAATACCTGCATAAGGAATTTGGGGTTCAGCGGTTTCATTTCACAGACCCTGTGCTGAATATCCCCGAGGGTTACCTTGAAGAGATCTGCAAGGAGATCTTGAGAAGGAAGCTTGAAGTGCGCTGGAATGGCTTCTTTCGGGAAGACCAACTGAACGCAGAGAACATCGCTCTCTTTGAGACAGCTGGCTGCGAGTGCTTCTCATTTTCGCCTGACGGGCTCAGTCAGAAGGCTTTGGATGTCTTGCGTAAAGGGCTCACAGAGGCGGATATCTTGCGGGCAGCGGAGCTGGCAAGCAGAAGGGAGGCCATAAGTGTTTATCATTTTATGGTAAATGTCCCAGGAGAAACCGAGGAGACTGTCAAGAGGGGCTTGGAAATGCTGGAAAGGATTTATGAGTTGCATGCTCGAAAAAGAAACCTTGGCACTGTTGTCCTGAACAATATCAGGATTTTGCCTGGAACTGAGATCGAGAGAATCGCCAGGGCAGAGGGTGTCATAAGCCCTGACACGGACCTGCTTTATCCAGTATATTACAATCCTAGGCCTTTTGAGACACTGAGATACCAACTGGAGGCCTTTAGCCTCTGCCGAAATGTCTTCATGTGGGGAGGAATTGGTGTCTATTATGAGAGTGCTGTTGCTGGAACACCCAAGAAGGATTGTTCCCGAGAGGTATAATGACATCGCCAACACGCCTCTTTCGTCCTGTCTCATAACGGGTTACATAGCCGCTGTGCTGCAGAGTAGAGGTCATGAGGTGGAGATAATCGAAGGTTATCTCGACAGCCTTTCCTATGAGGAAATAGCGAAGGCGATTGCCAGGGTGTCTCCTGAGCTTCTAGGCGTCCATATGGTTTATCAGTGGCAGAGGGACGAACTCTTGTTTGGCTTCCTAGAGGAGATGAAGTCTTCGGGAAAGACCCCTTATATCGCCGTTTACGGTTATTACCCCACCTTTGCCTTTGATGTAATTCTAGGCGAGTGTGCTGCTGTGGATGCTGTTGTTCTGGGAGAGCCAGAGCTCACCTTTGCTGACCTGGCAGAATCGCTTGACAAAAGCAAGGGAATCGCGAGGATTCCCGGGCTGGCAGTGAGGGATGAGGAGGGAGGCATCAGGTTCTCCAGGCGCGAACTGCTCGAGGACCTCGACCAACTTCCTTTTCCTGTACGCACCCCGGCTATGATGCGGCTTCCCGAGGTTAATATCCAGGGAAGCCGAGGCTGCTATGGGGGATGCACGTTTTGTTACATCAATCCCTTTTACGGATTTGGCTCGCGCTGGCGAGGGCGCAGCCCAGAGAACATCGTTGCAGAAATCGATGACGTCCTGGAAAAATGGGGAAAAAGAGACTTTTATTTCACCGATCCTAACTTCTTCGGTCCAGGGGAGCACGGGCAGAGGAGGGCGCTGCGCTTGGCTTCCCTTCTGAAGAGCCGGGAGATTCGCTTTGGGCTCGAGGCTCGGGTGAATGACATCCGCGACGAGACCATCGGAGCTCTTGTTGAGGCTGGTTTGCAGAGCGTGCTGATCGGCTTGGAGAGCGGAAGCAATTTTTCTCTGCGGAGGATGCGCAAGATGACAACAGTCGCTCAAAACGAGGCGACGCTGAGAATCCTCAGAAAGCACGGCATCGAGCCAAACGTGGGCTTTATCATGTTCGAGCCAGACTCCACGCTCGAGGACGTGCGAGTAAACCTGGAGTTTCTCAAGAGAAACAGGCTTTTGGAAAAGCTGGAGATAACAGCAAATGTCCTTTACCACCATCAAATTGTTCTGAGAGGCACGCCAGCTTATCATCAGCTGGAGAAAAGTGGACGCTTGAGGGTTTTGGAAAACCGCTACGAAGGGGTAGCTGTTTACAGAGACGAAGGGGTTGCTCGTCTTGCAGAGGCGATGAGGCGTTTAACCGGCTACGTTTTCACCCGCTTGTCGGGGGTCTGGAGCGGCAAGGTTCAGCTGCCGCCGGGAGCATCGGGTGCCTTGAGGCGCCTCAACAGCCGTCTGGTGGAATGTTTTGAAGAGCTTCTCGAGACTCTGGAGTCAGGGGAACACATATCCGAACAGGAGTTGGATAAATTTATTAGAAAGAACGAGCTTTGTTTTGCAGAGTTGCTGTCAGATATACCTCCATGAGCTCACGAGTTGTGCTAAAATTCAAAAAATTTTCTCCAGATGTGGAGATTCTTTTTGGCAGGCAGTGTAAAATTTCAGTAGGTACTAGTTAGCAGGTGGACTAGATACTACCGAAAATATGGCGAAGCCGCATTCAAAGACATCTGCGCCACAAAGTCAACAAATGAACAAAAAACAAACCCACACTTGCAGATAAAGTAGTTATAGCCAGGAAATGAATTGGTTTAGGCTGTGACTGTGATCGTCAATGGATCTGTTGCCAAACTCATGCCATATTGGGCCAGGAGATTGAATCTCCTTGGAGAATTAATCATTTCAGATAACAAACCTCAATTTTGGCGGTGACTCCGGGA
>JBNATO010000161.1:0-5110 GCA_049701555.1 Thermacetogeniaceae bacterium
TCTTCAACACCCCCCAGAACCCCGCCGGCCTGCTCTGCCTGAAAACGACCTCAAAGGGGCGGCTCAAGGAAACCCGCAATTCCCCCTTCTTCGCCGGAGAGCTCAGCTGGACCTGGAGGGCGAAGGCGCGAGGGAAGACCTCGGCGGATAGGGGATCGCCGCACAAAACCAGGTCATAACAGCCGTACACCAGCGCGCCTCCCCCCGGCATAAGCTCGCCAAACAGGGCTGCGTTGGCGATCCTGCCGGAGAGCGGCCTCTCGCCCGCCCTCAGAGGAAAGGCAAAGGAGACCTCCTTCTTGAGAGAAGCGATGACAGAGGCCGATGCTATCACCCCCTTCCAGCTAAGCCTGCCGGTCTGCCGCCATCAGCTGCCGCTCATTCTCTGCGCAGCGACCTGCTGCGCCACACGAGGCTTGCCTCAGCCTCCAGCCTTGGGAAGATCCTTTAGGAGATCAGTCGGCTGATGGGAGGCATCCGCCGAGGGCCGCATCTGAAAGAACATCTCGATCTCTTCTTCGCTGAGCCCAAACTGTTTGTAGTAGCTGATGACATCAGGCGGTATAAACCTTTTTTCTTCCATGGAAAACCCTCCTTCGAGATGAGCCTAAATAAATTTTCCTTTTCTTGGCTATTATATGAAGCCCCACAACAATTGCCACTCACTTCCAGAGGAGGGCTTCCAGTCAGCTTTCTCTTATAAATTCTATTTCAGAACCCATGGGGAATATGTCCCCGAATCGGGATTCTCTTCGGAGACGAAGCAAGGCGCTCGCAGGAGGGAAAAGGCCAAAAAATAAAAAACACGGCTTTTTTAAGCCGTAGCTCTGCCGCCAAAGAAGGAGAAAGAAAAGCGCTTGCTGAGGGGACTTTCAGCGGCCCGATGGTGGAGCGCAGGGATGGAGACTTCAGTCGCGCGCTGCGGCGATCTTGAACTCTCCATCCTCCCGGTAAACCGTCAGTTCCACGCTCTCAGTCAAGACATCTGTGTAGCTGAACGAGACACGCCTCTGTGTCCTCTTCTCTTCTATCTTCACGACAAAGATGTTCGGGTAGGTGCGCTCAAGGATCCCCTCTCGCTCCACCACCTTGTTTCTCCCCTTGTAGGACCGCAGCCTGATGCGCTTCCCGACAAACGACTCCAGGTCCTGCCTGATCTCGGCAAGGGCTTGCTTTGTCGCCACTCTCTTCACCTTCTCCGCTTTTTCAGGTTGTCAAGCTTTAAAAAAATATTTCACTATATTATAGCAACTGTCGCCCCTGGGATCAAGAGCAACCGCTTCCTGTTTTGCATCAATATTTCGAACGAGGGAGCCCGAGCCGGAACTTCCCCCGGGTCTGTATCCCTCCCATCCCCTTTATCCCAGTCACAGCCGATTCCAAAAGCTCCGTCAGCGGCAGCTTCTCATAGATCGATGTGAAGGCGATCCTCTCAGCTATGAAAACGGGATCGAGGACGTGGATCATCACCCTCTCCGGGGAGCTGGCGAAATTCGCCCCTGCCTCGATCAAGGCCTCGTAGCAAGACTGGCAGCCTCCCGCTATGATCACCAGCTTGTCACGGTCAGACTCGTATTCCCGGGCGCGGCGCACAGCCTCGACGAAGTGCCTCGATGTCCTGTAGCTCTCGGGCCTGCGGTAATCCCGCGCCTCCTTCAAGAGGCCGTCGTGCCCTGTGAGGACGAGGATATCGGGGCTCTCCTGGCGCAGGTAGCGGTAGACGACAGCCGCTTGCTCCTTCTCAGGAACATGGATGACGCGGCAGGGAACGCCGAGCTGCAGGTAGGCATGCAGGCAGTGGTCGCGGTACTCGCGGTCCCCCTCCAGATGCAGCACCCGCCCGGGGAGCTCGAAAAAATTAAGGCCATCGTCGCCGCCTCCGGCTCTGAGGGCAGCCGCCTGACGGCTGCGGGCCTGACGCCTGAGAACCCTCTGGATGGACTCCGCCTGCTTCCTGACGAATTCGCGCTTCGACCTGTTGACCTCATGGATGCCCTTCTTCTCCAGGTCTTCCAGGGGGGCATCGGCGCAAAGCCGCGTGAACAGCCCGCGCAGATGGGCAACAGCCTTCCCCCCTTCCTTCGTGATCCCCTCGATCCGAAACAGGATATCCCCTCCATAGGACCTGCGGCTGACGACATCGCCGACCCTGAGCTCCTCCACCAGTTCAACCCTCGCTTTCCATATATTGCCTCGCATGCTATATGATATGATCCGTAGGAGGGGATGGTGCCAAGAGCCTCAGGATAAGAGCTGACCTTCAGCCAATCCTCTCTTCATCGCCTCCACAAACCTGCCGAGGACCCTTTTGACCTCAGCCTTCTCCTCGTCGCTCAGGAACCTCGTCGCCTCTCTCTGAAACCGGTAGACTGCCTCCTCCCCCTGTCTCAAGCGCTCAGCCCCCTCATCTGTCAAGGAGACCGGGCAGAGCCTCCTGTCCTCGGGGCAGTCCTCCCTCCTGATCAGGTTCTTTCGGGAGAGGCTGTCGACCACGCGGGTTACCCTGCTCGGGGAGAGCCGGAGGCCCTTGGCCAGCTCGCGCATCGTCCTCTTCCCTTCCCCCAGAAAGCGCAGAGCGCGCAGCTCGACAGAGGTGATCCCGGCGTTCTGCAACAGGTGCTTTTCCCGTTTCTGGCAGAGCTGCAGCAGCTCATCCACCAGCTCAGCCACTTCCCTGCAGAAGTCGTCGCTCTCCAACTCGTCTTCGCCCCTTTTTAGCCGTTTTTAGCGCAACAGTTGCTGTTATCAATTTAATTGGTTCCCGCTGGAATGTCAAGGAAAAGGTGCGAAACTGACGCTCACAGAAGAAGAGAGGGTGTTCGAGCGGGGACATCTCGGCTGAGGGAAACATGTCCGAAAAGATGGCTCCAGAAGCTCCTATCTGCATCTGGCACAGCCTAAACTATTTCGTGTACTTATCGGCGACAGTCGTGGCTGCGCAGGAGTCGGGCTTGATCTTGGCATCAAAGCCGCTCCCCACGATCATCCCCACGATGTCGCGGATCATCTCCTTCGTCTCCCCGTTCCTGCCGATGTCCAGGTGGATCTCCAGGTCGAGCTCGCTGTGCCCCCTCTCGGCGAGGCTCTGGGCGAGCTTGCTCGCAACCTCCAGGCTCATGGCAGCCTCCATGAAGATCCTCTGGCGCAGGCTCCTCAGCTTCTCGCTAGGCTTGCGCCTGTAATAGTAGCGCGCCCCTCTCCCCACGCGGTGCACAACAAGCGCGGTGACGAAGCAGGTCTCCTCCCGGACCTGGGAGTCTGTGCCGATGATGATCTTGTACGAGAAGCTGTCATCGCTGGTGATGTAATCGATGATGTCGCTCACAACCTCTTCCCAGGTCATCACGCCCTTAGTTGGACTCACGAAGCGCATAGCCCATCTTCCTCTCTCGCACCCCGATGATGGAGTTCGCCAGAGCCGCAAACTCGCGCAGGTCCAAGGTCTCCCCGCGCCTCTGCGGAGCGATCCCGGATTCAGCGAAGACGGCGTCAGCGTCCTCGGGCCTGAGAAGCCCCGCCTGCTGCAGGGCATTCCTGATGGTCTTGCGGCGGTAGGTGAAGGCAGCCCTCACCACCCTGAAAAACAGGCCCTCATCGGCCACCTCCACAGGCGGACGGCTCCTCCTGCGGAGCCTGACCACCGCCGAAGTCACATCAGGTGGCGGCACGAAGGCCTGCGGCCCCACGCTGAACAGGTACTCAGGCTCTGCATGGTAGCGCGCCACTACAGACAGGGAGCCGTACTCTTTCCCGCCCGGCCTCGCCACGATGCGCTCAGCCACCTCCTTCTGCACCATAAAAACGAGGAGTTCAGCTGCGAACTCCCCTTGCAGCAAGCGCACCAGCAGCGGGCTCGTCAGGTAATAGGGAAGGTTCCCCACCACCTTGCACGGGCGTTTCGACCAGGGGGCGTAGCGCTCCACAAGCTGGCGAAAATCCACGGAGCGGGCATCCCCCGGCACCACTCGCACGTTCTGATACTCGCCCAAGACCTCGCTCAAGGCGGGGATCAGAGACTCGTCGATCTCCACGGCGATCACCAGGCCTGCCCGCCGCGCGCAGGCAGCGGTGAGGATCCCCAGGCCTGGGCCTATCTCCACAACCACGTCGTCCCTATCCAGCTCGGCAGCATCGGCGATCCTCTCCACAACAGAGGACTGCCACAGGAAGTGCTGCCCAAGCCCCTTCTTCGGCCCCAAGCCGTAGCGTTCCAAGAGCTTGCGTATGGCACTCGGCGAGGTCGGTTCCACTTCTCATAAGCCTCCATTCAAGTCTATTATACTATAAAAACGCAAAAACACCAAAAAAATTGAGAAAACCGGCTACAGCAGCCGGTTTTCATCATCCCGCTCGCCAATGCTTACCGAACCGCGATCACTCCAGGATGTAAACCCTCACAACCCGCCTCCCCCACCTGTCGCACTCCGACTCGGAAGGGAAGAAGAGGTCGATCCTGTTCCCCTTTATGGAGCTCCCCACATCGAGAGCAGTCGCATAACCATACCCCTCGACATAGAGCCGCGTGCCGAGAGGGATCACCCTCGGGTCGACAGCAGCCACCCCGTATCTAACCAAAGCTCCTGTGGCTGTGCGCTTCCCTGTTCTGGCGCTGTATGCCGTCGCCACCATCTCCAGGGCGCTCCTAAAGCGCAGCACGGCCCCTCCGCGATAGACGGTGTCCAGCGTCCCAAAGGCGATCAGGCGGCTCACAGGCGGGGAGATGACGCGCTCCTGGAGCACCTGCCGGAGGCTTGGCTTGCCATCGACATAGGTGACCTTCACCAAACGCTCTCCCTCTCCCGGCTTCCCCGGCCTGACCAAGCGCATCCGCCCGCGCTCCAGCGAGGAGTCAGCCACACGCTCCACAGGCACAGGGATCTCAAAGCGCTCCCTCTCGACCCTTTCCAAAACCCTTGTGACCCGGATCTCCGTGTTTTCTCTGACAACATCCTGGAGAGAGGGTGTGACGAGATCTCTGGAGCCCAGCCTCACCCCTGCCCGGCGGAGCACCTCGGCCACGGTCACAGGCTGGGTCAGCACGCTCATCCTCTCGCCGTCGGCGATCACGAGGACCCGCACGCCCCGGATCACCCGGGCGGTCATCCCTCTC
>JBNATO010000162.1:0-5106 GCA_049701555.1 Thermacetogeniaceae bacterium
TATGAGGAAAGACAGGTATTATAACCCCAATATCTCCAACCTTCAGTTCAGTAGCACCGAGAGATTTTGCTGCGTCCAGGAGTTTTCCGGGTTGCCCTCCAAACACTTCTGCGAGCGGTTTGATCGCTTCTGCTCTAAAAGGAGCATCATGTAGCATTCCGTTGGGCAATTCAGAGAAAGAAAGCCACTTTCCGCTGAGCGGTTGACCGCTTGCTTGGCTGAGATACTGTAATACCAAGGCCTTTTCTTCTTGAGTCAGGGGAGTAAATTGATTCTCTTCAAAGAATTCACCATCAGGGTAAGATACTCCATAGAGTTCATTAAGATACTTGATATGAAACACTTTCTTATCAGGATCATAGCTGGCTCCGCTCAGCTTAGCCATTTGTTCAGGGGGACGAGAACCAAACTCCCTTCTTGCCTCCACCAAAATGTCAAGCTCCAATGCTCAGTGACCTCCCTGAAATCATCACTGGCTTGTCAGCTGTTACCATATGTCATACTCAGGATCTCTGCCAAGTGGGCTACTTTTGTCTTTGAGTTGTTCAATTCGAGATGATGAGAAAGCTGAATCATGCACGAAGGGCAGGCAGTCACAACTACGTCTGCTCCTGTTTGCAGAATGTTCTGAATCTTACGGTTTCCGATTTGTGAAGCCAGTTTATAGTGCTCAAGATTGAAAGAACCCGCCGAGCCACAGCATCTATCTGCATCCTTCATTTCCACAAAATTAAGCTGTGTTATAGAACCTAATAGCCGGCGTGGTTCCTGATATACCCCCTGCCCTCTTTTGAGATGGCAGGGATCATGGTAAGTTACAGTGAGAGGCACTCCTCTCTCACCAACCCGAAAGTCTATGACCTTGTCGAGGAATTCGCTCAGATCATAGACCTTCGCAGAAAAAGATTGTGCCTCAGCGCTTACCAAAAAATCAGCATACTTCCTCAGCATGTGACCACAGGATGCACAATCAGTGATAATTGCATCGACCCCTGAGCTATTGAAAGAGGCAACATTTTTCTTAGCCAGTTCTGCAGCAGTCTGTTCGTCTCCGCTGGCTAAAGCAGGTATCCCGCAACACCACTGCTCAGGGATCAATATCTCCAATTGTTGCCTTTGAAGTATCTTCAAAATCGCATGGCCTATATTGGGAAATACATAGTTTGTGAGGCAGCCTGCGTAATAGGCAACTTTTAGCTTCGGCTCTCTGCAGCTGATATGGCGAGGAGCCTGAAGGCGAAAAGGTATCCCTGCCATCGGAGGGAGAAGCCTTTCTTTTTGCGACAGTTCTTTTCCTAAGATGTTCAAAATACCGCTTCTGCGGATCACCCACTGAAGGCCAGATCTTTGATAGAGATACACCAGTTTTGCAGCGATACTGAGTCTCCCGTTGTTCTTCAAAAGATGCTGAAAAACATTTTTCTTGACAAAGTTCAACCCCTTTTTTTCTGCGATTTCTTTGCGTGCGCTTATAACCAATTCATCGACGGGAATTTTATTAGGGCACTGGTATGTGCATGCCTTGCAGAGGAGACACAAGCTCATAATTTCTTTCATCTTGGGGGAAAGAGAGATCTTTCCTTCTAGATAATTCTTTAAAAGAAATATCTTACCTCTCGCGACAAATGGCTCAGTCCTTGTTTCTATGTAAAGCGGACACACAGCCTGGCAGCTTCCACACTTGCTACAGCGATCTAGATATTCAATGATTAGAGCCTTATCTAGCATCGGCTTCACTCCTAAAGATCTTTCCAGGGTTTAAGATGTTATTTGGGTCTAAAGCTTTTTTGATCGCCAGCATAACGTTATAGCCTGCATCGCCTGTCTCTAGTTTGAGATAAGGAGCCTTCATGATCCCAATACCATGTTCTCCTGAGAGAGTTCCACCTAGTTCCACAGCAGCCTGAAAAAGTTCTCCGATTGCCTTTTCCACACGCTCCATTTCATCGGGGTCGTTTTTATCGCATAGGATATTTGGGTGAAGGTTACCATCTCCAGCATGCCCGAAGATCACCAAGTCCAGGCGGTAGCGTGAAGCAATTTCCTTCAGCCTCCTGACCATGTTCGGAATTTGACTGCGCGGCACGGAGATATCCTCGCTGATCTTAGTAGGTTTAATCTGTACAACTGCTGCTGAGACAGCGCGGCGTGCTGCCCAGATCTCCTCCCTGCTCTTCTCATCTTCTGCGATTTTGACCTCTCTCGCACCATTAGTCCTGCATAGCTCAGCAATTTCGATAGCTTGTTTTTCAACGAGTTCTTTGGGACCATCAACCTCAATGATCAAGATCGCTTCGGCATCGAGAGGAAGCCCCATTTTGCAGTACCTTTCAACACATTGGATTGTTCTATCGTCCATTAATTCCAAAGTTACAGGAATTATCCCCCTTCTGATGATCAGAGTCACATTGTTAGCAGCATCATCGAGTCGGTTATAGATCGCCATGAGCGTCTTTTTTGCTTCAGGCTTGGGTATCAACCGCAAGAAAATCTTCGTGATCACTCCAAGGGTTCCCTCTGAACCGGTATACAGTCTGGTGAGGTCGTACCCTGTCACACTCTTGACAGTCTTTCCTCCGGTTCTTATGACTTCGCCCTGTGGAGTAACCACCTCTAACCCAAGCACATAGTCTCTCGTTACTCCGTACTTGAATGCACGCGGGCCTCCGGCACACTCCGCCACATTTCCTCCAATTGTCGAAGTCTTTAAACTAGCGGGATCCGGAGGATAAAAAAGGCCTCTCTTTTCCACTTCTTGTTGCAAGTGTTCAGTGATCACACCAGGTTCTACAACAGCAACAAGGTTCTCTTCATCAATTTCCAGTATCCGGTTCATTCGAGTTAGGTCGAGAACAATGCCTCCCTTAACAGGGAGCGAGCCTCCGCTAAGCCCAGTTCCAGCACCTCTTGGATAAACGGGTATAAGGTACTTGTTGGCCAGCTTCAGAATCTTCTGAATTTCTTCTACCTTGTCAGGGCGAACGACAACGTCAGGCAAGAACGTCTCAGGAGTGCTGTCATAACCATAACACAATCTTTCCTCTAGAGTTGTAAAGACGTTTTCTTTTCCGACAATTCTTTTGAGTTCTGCGAGCGCTGAAGCATCGATCATGACATAAACCCTCCTTTTTTCTAAATTCCTAGCCTCCCGTCTATGAAGCTTAGCCTCTGCCCTTCTCCGACTACAGTCAGATTTGAAAGTTTGGTGGCCTCCGGCAAAAGAGCCTCGGAGAAGTAAATTTCATCGAGTTCCAAGGTATTTTTGATGATCACAATCCGGACATCTTCTGTCTTCCATGTCCCTAAGCTGTCAAGAGCCTTTTTAATCGTAATCTCTTCAGTAGGAAAGTGCATAGGGATCATTGCACGCTGGGTGAAGGTTGTTGTCAAAACGTTCATGTATGTGGCTTCCCAGTCGACCTTTGAGAGAAGATGATCAGTTGTGAAATCAGCAAGACCAATTCCTGCAGCATTGCCTTTTGAGGCTTCTGCTAGGTCAAGAACGACAATCCGCTTGATCCTCGGCCTCTCAGGTTCCTTTTCCCCTTGGATACGCAACCTCCCAATGATGTTGGTATCCATACCTGTGCCACTAAAACATTTGCCCATTTCCCTAACAATAAGCAGGTCGATGTCATCAAAAGGCAGGTGTGGCATCAATGAGCGCGCTGTTTCAAGCAGAATCTTTTCCCTTTCATAGAAATCTTGAGGCTCTATCCCCTCGATGAGAGCAGTCTGATCATAAGCATTCTCTACAACAGCGATGCCATAGAGTATGGGGAGTTTCCCTATCATGTACTTTCCTACTAGAGGTATATTTGTGCGCAGACCTGAAGGGCCAAACTTGTGCAACACAGCTGCGCCTTGGGGATTTCCTAAACCTACTGCGAGCATTTTCAAGAGCCCACTTTCGATCGGGCCATGAAAGGAGGTATGCGGTTTAACCCTGTTGACTACGACGATACCATCGCACTCCAGAGCAAGTTTATTGCAAAAAACTGGGAGATCAGGCGCTATATTTCCGATGAGTTCTGCCTCTTCACTTGCTCTGATAGGAGCCCCTACAGTTTCTTCTGTAATTCCCAATTCTGCTAGTACCTTTTTCTGTCCTTCTGCTGTTCCTCCGCCGTGAGACCCCATAGCAGGCAAGATAAAAGGATAATAGCCCCTTTCTTTCAGCATGCTGACCACAGTTCTTACTATTTTTACTATATCAGCGATGCCGCGGCTCCCCACTGTCACAGCAACTGTAGAATTTGGTGGTAAAATACTCCAAAAGCGAGCTTTGGCAAATGCTTCAGAAGTCTGTTTAGCGACATCCTCGATAGCTGGTCCTGGGAACCGCAAAATACCTTTGTACATTAAAGGCAAAATCATCTTCATCCCTGCCTTATTAAAATAAAAAACTATTTGGCTCTAGAGGCAGCTGGTGCGACGTTTTATACATTCATATTAAAGATAAACAAAAGCGGTTAAAAAAGAAATACATCTTAGAGATGTATACACGAACAAAAAAAGAAGTTCAAAATACCCCTTTTAAATGCTCTATTACGAATCCATCAGCCTTTGAATACAAAACTGTTATCACATCAAAACGCACTGTTCTCTCCTCTAAACCATGAGAAAGCAAAAAATACTGGGCTATTTGTCTAATTTTTTTCTGTTTTTTCAAATTTACTGCTTCCTGCGGCGCTCCAAAAAGAATGTTGCTCCTCGTTTTGACCTCTATAAAAGCAATGGCTTCACCATCTTCTGCTATGATATCTATTTCCCCTAGCCTGCACCTATAGTTTCTTTCCAGAACCCGATATCCTTCTTTTATCAAGAAAGATAGCGCAGCTTCTTCACCGATAACACCGAGCGATTTTCGGAAAAAGCTCATTTTACCATCTCCAAGCATGAAGTGGTTGGAATGCTACCGGTGTTTCTCTCTATCCAGTCGGTAGATGAAAGCAAGCACTTCTGCTACTGCCTGGTACAATTCAGGCGGTATTTCGGAATCCAGGGGGAGACGCATCAGCATATTTGCTAATTGTTCATCCTCATACAGAGGAATTCCGTACTTTTTAGCCTCATTTATAATTCGCCAGGCGAGTTCGCCGCGCC
>JBNATO010000163.1:0-5097 GCA_049701555.1 Thermacetogeniaceae bacterium
CAATAAGGCCTTAGGGTTGGAAGCAGAGCCAGGGATAGAAAAGCAAGTCTGCGCCTGAGTGAGGGAAAAAGCTACCGGCAGTTGTGGAAAAGGAAGTAAGGAACGAGGAGGTGAACTGCCCTCAGCGGAAGGAATTCTGTGTTTTTTGGCGAATTCTGATAATTGTGGATTAGAAAAAGAGGTGAAAAACCACAATTTTTTTGTGGAGTTATTTACAATGGGGGCAAATGAATAGTAATTGAACATTATATTCTGTAGTGATAAACTAGTACCTGTACTAGGGGCCATCGGGAGTGGATTTTTGGGGGGAAAGCATAAATGAGGAATAACAGTAAAGCAGCAAAAAAAATGGATCGCGAGAAGATCATCCAGGGTATGCGCCTGATATTGGAGGGAATTGGAGAAGATCCGGAAAGAGAAGGGCTTAGAGGAACACCCGAGCGGGTGGCCCGAATGTATGAGGAGATCTTCTGCGGTTTATATTATGATCCACGGGATGAATTAAATGTTTTCTTTTCTGAGAATCATGATGAGATGGTTTTAATAAAAGACATCCCTTTATATTCCATATGCGAACATCATTTCCTGCCTTTTTATGGCAAGGCTCATGTTGCATATATTCCTCGCCAAGGAAGGATAACAGGTCTAAGCAAGCTGGCTCGAGTTGTGGAAGGGTTTGCAAAAAGACCTCAACTCCAAGAAAGATTGACATCTCAAATAGCGGATACGATTATGGATGTGCTGAATCCCCTAGGGGTGATAGTAGTTGTTGAGGCTGAGCATATGTGTATGACGATGCGGGGTATTAAAAAGGCTGGCTCAAAGACTTTAACTTCGGCAGTGCGTGGCATTTTTAAAACAAACGAAGCAACTCGAGCTGAAGCTTTTGCATTGATCAGAGGGAAATCTGATTGAAGCTCAAACTTTTTGTTGAAAGGCGCCCAATGGGCGTTTTTTAGATCTTTTGGGAACAAATGAAAAAGAACTGGGTTGGAGAGGGGTAATGAATATCGATGAAAATATTGCTTACCAATGATGATGGAATTTACGCAGAAGGATTGGCTGTTCTTTGGTCAGCTATGCGGGAATTTGGTGAAGTTACAGTTGTGGCTCCTGATCGCGAGAGGAGTGCTACAGGGCATGGCATTACGGTAGATCAGCCGCTTCGGGTAGAAAAAGTTCCAATATTTGAGGGGTGTGCATGGGCAGTAAATGGAACCCCAGCTGACTGTGTAAAATTGGGAGTAACCAATATCATGAAAGAAAAGCCAGATCTGGTGATAGCTGGTATCAACAGGGGGCCAAATCTGGGAATCGATGTATTGTATTCGGGAACGGTTTCGGGCGCGTTGGAGGGAACTATTCTAGGGATTCCGTCAATTGCTGTTTCAGTGACCGACTACTGGGCCCCTAACTATCACACTGCAGCATATTTTGTAAAGAAATTGCTACCTAGTATTATCAATAGTGGTATCTGTATCGATACACTTCTCAATATAAATGTGCCGTCTCTTCCTGTAGACGAGGTAAGAGGAGTAAGAATCACAAGGCTAGGGACAAGAAGGTACAAAAACAACTTTGAAATGCGGAAGGATCCTCGAGGGCGCGAATATTACTGGTTAGACGGAGATGTAGAGGACCTAGATGATGCTCCTGATGCTGATACTACAGCTGTCAAACATAAGATGATTTCGATTACACCGATCCATATCGATTTGACCGATTATCGTGCCATGGAGCTATTAAAGAAAATATTTGTTGACTTTTTTGATGAAGATAAAAAACAAAAAAATTTTTGTTAACTGAGGTATTGAGTTAGGCGGACAGGTGAAGGGATAGCTATGGAGATAAGCCTCGAAGAGCTTCGCGAGGGGTTTACCAAATACAGGTATATAATCAGTGAGGATGCTCTCTATACAGTTTACCTGTCTTTGCGTTTAGATAAACCGTTGCTGGTTTGTGGTCCACCAGGCGTCGGAAAAACGGAATTAGCGAAAGTTTTGAGCAAGATTTTGGGCGCTGAGTTGGTCAGGCTTCAGTGCCATGAGGGGTTGGATGAAAGCACCGCTTTGTACGATTGGAATATCCAGCGGCAGCTGGTAAAAATACACATTGCGGAAAAAGATGAGCAGCTTGTAGAGGAAGAAATTTTTTCTTTTTCTAACTTGCTTCAGAGGCCTCTGCTAAGAGCTATCACTTCAGATAAAAAAGTTGTGCTTTTGATCGATGAGATCGATCGCTCTGATTCAAGCTTTGAAGCGCTTGTTTTGGAAGTGCTTTCTGACTTCCAGATATCAATACCTGAGTTGGGAACAATTGTGGCGCGCCATAAGCCGACAGTGGTGATAACCAGCGGCGGTGAAAGAGAGCTATCGGAACCTTTAAGAAGGCGCTGTGTTTTTTTATACCTGGACTTTCCAAAGATTGATGAAGAGGTGTCGATTTTAAAGAATCGTATCCCTGAAGTCCTCGATAATATTCAGGAGGAGATAGCTAGGGGTGTCGCTTGGGCGCGCGATGAGGGGTTTAGGCTTGGACCAAATGCACCTGCTGCTATGGGATGGGCAAGAACGCTGTTGTATCTGAGTGCGGGCAGCTATCAAAAAGAGTATGTGGATAAAACCCTGGAGACTCTCATGGCGAACCAGGAAAATCTGCTGGCTTTTTGGTCACGATTAGAAGAGGAAGCTTCTGAAAACGTTGAGAAGGAAAAGGGTTTGGAGTAAACGAATTAACCTTTTAATCTATTTTGGTGTTACAGGGGGGGGTAATGTGGAGCTTCATGAGAGTGAGGCTGAGGTGATTCAAAGAGAAGTAAGTGCGGCATTCCAGATCCACGGTGTGGAAAGAGAAAGTCTTATTCCTATACTCCAATACATCCAGTCCAAGTTGGGATATCTTCCCAAGGAAGCGATGCAGCAGATTTCAGAAACACTCAAAATTCCTGAGGTTGATGTCTATAGTGTGGCAACTTTTTATAACCAATTTCGTCTCAATCCACCTGGTAAGCATCAGATTAAAGTGTGCATGGGAACAGCATGCCATATGATGGGGGGGCATATCATTTTAGAGTCTTTCGAGCGCAGGCTTGGAATAAAAGAGGGAGAGACCACTCCTGATCGAGAGTTCAGCCTTGAGCGAGTTGCTTGTGTGGGATGTTGTGCCTTGGCTCCGGTGGTGGTGGTAGATGATAGGGTGGAAGCCAAGGTGTCTCCGATTAGAGTCGATGGCATATTGCTTGCTTATGAAATAGAGAAAAAGTCTGGCGATGCTGGAAAAGCCTGCGAGGAAGAGGGTCGGGAACAGTGAGTGCGGTTAGGGGTATTGAAGAAACGTATAGGAGTATGAGAGAGGCTGCCGAGTCAAAATATGAGGCTCTTAAACATAAACCGCAGGTGCTGATAGGTACTGCAACATGTGGAAGGGCAGCGGGAGCATTAAAGATTTTAGAAGTTTTCCGCAAAGAGGTTGAGGCTAGGAAGCTCGATGTAGTGGTTAAAGAGGTTGGCTGTATAGGACACTGCTATGCTGAACCGATAGTCATAATTTCTAAAGAGGGGTTTCCTTCTCTTTGCTATGGGCCTGTTGACGAAGGAATTGCTGAGCGCTTAGTTGTTGACTTTTTGGTCAACGATGACCCTTGTTACGAATTTGCGATGGCTGCCCTTGAGCCTAACGATCAGTTCCCAACGTTTGCTGATTTTCCCCGGGGTGTTTACGAGAGGAAAATTATTTTGGCTGATTGTGGTTTGATAGATCCTGAAGACATCGATGATTATATAGCGCGGGATGGGTACGCGGCACTGGCAAAAGCGCTCTCTATGGATGCAACGAAGGTTCTTGAGGAAATAGTGAATTCGAAACTCCGGGGACGCGGGGGAGCAGGCTTTCCCACCGGGATAAAATGGGAGAGATGCAGGAATGCACCTGGTGATGAAAAGTATGTGATATGCAACGCTGATGAAGGAGATCCAGGAGCTTTTATGGATCGCGCTATTCTTGAGTCTAATCCCCATCAGGTATTGGAAGGAATGATCATAGCAGCTTATGCTGTTGGAGCTGAACAGGGGTATATCTATGTAAGGGCCGAGTACCCACTTGCTGTGGCTAGGTTACAGACCGCTATAACACAGGCAAAAGATAGAGGTCTTTTGGGGAAGTCGATCCTTGGGAGCAACTTCAGTTTCGACGTAAAGATATTTCAAGGATCAGGAGCTTTTGTCTGCGGAGAAGAAACTGCATTGATCGCCTCGATTGAAGGGTTTTCTGGTGTACCTAACCACAGACCGCCTTATCCTGCGGAGAGAGGCCTCCATGGAAAGCCTACTGTTATCAACAATGTGAAGACACTCTCATATGTTCCTCACATCATTCGCAATGGAGCAGATTGGTTTAAGAGCATTGGCACTCCTAATAGTCCAGGGACAGCTGTTTTCGCTCTTGCGGGAAAGGTTGTACAGACTGGACTTGTAGAGGTGCCGATGGGTACCACTCTGAGGACGCTGGTTTATGATGTGGGAGGCGGTATAAAAGAGGACAAGAGCTTTAAGGCTGTGCAGATTGGGGGCCCTTCTGGTGGCTGTCTTCCCGAGTCAGCTTTAGACCTCCCCATTGATTTTGATTCCTTACAACAAGCGGGTGCAATGATGGGGTCAGGCGGTCTTGTTGTGCTTGATGAGGATGATTGTATGGTGGAGATTGCTCGTTTCTTCTTAGACTTTACCCAAAAGGAATCTTGTGGTAAATGCACTTTCTGTCGCTTGGGAACCAAACAAATGCTTGACATTCTTACAGAAATTACCCAGGGTCGAGGAAGGCCAGAGGATATTGATCTATTAGAGGAATTGGCCGAAGACATCAAAATGGGTTCACTTTGCGGATTAGGAAAAACTGCTCCTAATCCAGTTTTAACGACCATTCGCTATTTCCGGAACGAGTACGAGGCACATATAAAAGAGGGCCGTTGCCCAGCGTTGATGTGTAAAGAATTGATCAGCTATGTGATTATCCCGGAAAAGTGCAGCAAGCTGTGCAATGTGTGTATAGGGAGTTGTCCAGTGGAAGCTATCTATACCAGAGAGGATATGTTGAAAGCGA
>JBNATO010000164.1:0-5055 GCA_049701555.1 Thermacetogeniaceae bacterium
CAATTCGGCAACCAAAAAGTGCATAGGGAGTACCACCGCACCGTGTGTTCTCCCCCCCTCCACCCCCGAGGGGGTGGAGGGGCTAGTTTTCAGAAAGTTCTGCGGTCGTCCTTGTGTTGGCCGTCTCAAGTGTAGCTAACGCTTTCTTCAAGCGGTAACTCTCACCGCTGAAAGCCAGGATGTGAGCATGATGAACGAGCCGGTCAATGAGCGCGGCAGTCAGTCGGTTATCGCCGAGGACGCGGTTCCACTCTCCGAATTGGATGTTGGAGGTGATGATGATACTCTTTCTTTCGTAGCATTTGGCTACCACGTTGAAAAGAAGCTGAGCGCCGTCGGGATGGAGGGGTACAAAGCCAAGCTCATCGATGATGAGAAGGTCAACCCTGTCAAGCTCACGTAAGAGGCGCGCCAAGCGCCCTTCACGGTGGCTTTCCAAAAGCTCGTTGACAAGATCCAGACAGCGGTAGAAACGGACGGCTTTTCCCTCCGGCAGGCCTTGAGGCCCAAAGCCGTGGCTAGGTGTGTCTTGCCTGTACCGACCGAAGCAGTCACATACTGCACACTATCTGGGAAATAAAAGGGTTTACTACCCCTGGCACCCGCTGTTTGGGCAGGAAGTTAAGGTATACCGGCATCACAATGAAGAAGGCACCGTGTATTACGTGGTACGACTTTCGGATGGCACCCTTACGCACATTCCGGCTTGGATGACAAATGCAGAGATCTGCCAAGGCTTCGAGGTTTCAGACGCTCCAATTATCTCCTTAAGTTCCCTCACGGCCTTATGGGACATTTTACACCCCGGGCAGGAAAACCCCAGTTTTTCCCGAAGTTCTTCTAAAAGAGCAACGGTTGAAGGAGAAGGCTGTGAAGAACGAAGAAGCGGTGTACCAACAGGTGTTTCTATTCGGGGAGGAAGAAGTCTGGAGCCAATTGCCGCCAAAAGTACAGGAGAAAGCGTTGGTACTTTGCGCCCAGATGATAATGGAACTGTGCCGGCGGGTCGAAAAGGAGGTGAAAACGGATGAACCCGAAAATCACCTCTGAGCATTTAAGCCGCCGAGCTGTGGTATATGTCCGTCAATCCTCCATGGATCAGGTACGTAACAACTTGGAAAGCCAGCGGCGCCAGTATGCCCTAAGGGATATTGCTTACCAAATGGGTTGGACAGAGGTTGAGGTGATTGATGAAGACTTGGGGCGTTCTGGTGCTTCAACCCATAACAGGACTGGTTTTTTAAGGCTTGTAGCAGAGGTTTCGATGAAAGAAGTGGGGGCTGTCTTTTGCGTTGAAGCCTCTCGCCTGGCTCGCAATAACCGCGACTGGGCCCAACTGGTAGACATCTGTTCATTAGTGGGAACCCTCATTATTGACCATGATGGGGTTTACGACCCCCGTCTTTTGAATGATCGGCTGCTCCTGGGCCTAAAAGGAACTATGAGCGAATTTGAGCTGGGTTTGATCCGCCAGCGGGCGTTGGAAGCTTTAAAAGCAATGGCCCGGCGAGGTGAGCTTTTTACCGTAATTCCTGCTGGCTATGTCTGTAGCCGAGACCACCGTCTGGAAAAGGATCCTGACTTACGGATACAACAAGCAATCCAACTGGTCTTTACCAAATTCGCCGAGTACGGCAGCGTACGCCAGGTTCTCCTCTGGTTTCGGCAGGAGCGGATCTCCCTTCCTGTTGTCCAGTATGGCCCGGATGGTCCAAAGAACCAATGGAGACTACCCGTTTACAACACGATACTCCACATATTGCAAAACCCAACGTACGCTGGGGTATACGCCTACGGCCGCACCAAAACCAGGGTTCGCGCTGTAGAGGGCCAGGCCATAAAATCACGGGGTCACCGGGTCCCGCGGGAGGAATGGGAAGCATTTATCCCGAATCATCATGAAGGATATATCACTCTGGCCACTTACGAAAGAAACCAGGTGCAAATACGGGAGAATGCTACTATGAAGGGCGCCTACAGCCGAGGTCCTGTTCGTAGCGGGAAAAGTCTGCTGGCCGGCCTGTTACGCTGCCGTCGCTGCGGTCGAAAATTACATGTAACCTATTCGGGCAGTCAGGGAAACGTTCCACGTTATGCCTGCCGTGGAGGGGCTATCAATCATGGGACTGCCAAGTGTCTTTCCTTTGGCGGATTGGCTTTGGACCGGGCCGTAGAACAAGAAGTGTTAAAGGCCCTTAAACCAGAGGCCATAAGGGCAACCCTTGCCCACCAAGAGAAGCTTTACCTCAGTGAAACCGAACATCGCCGGGCCATGGAACTAGCCCTGACCCAAGCTGAATATGAAGCAGAGAGGGCTTTTCGGCAGTACAACGCCACCGAACCGGAGAACCGGTTGGTAGCAGCGGAATTGGAACGGCGGTGGAACCAAGCACTGCAGGAAGTAGAGCGCCTTAAAGCAGAACTAAAGAAAGCTCCCAAACATTATCCTGACCCGGAAGAGTTTACCTACCTGCTAACCTTAGCTGGGGATTTTCCTCGGGTGTGGCATGACCCAGGCACCGACATGGCTCTGAAAAAGCGAATCGTCCGTACCCTCATCGAAGAGATCTTGGTGGATGTGGATGAAGAACAAGCCCTTATTGATGTAGTTATTCACTGGGCAGGAGGATGCCACACCACCCTCCAGGTCAAGAAAAACCGCACTGGACAGCATCAATATTCCACAAGCCGGGATGTTGTTGAATTGGTTCGGGACCTGGCTCACGTTGCTTCGGATAGAGAGATTGCACGCATCCTTAACCGGCTTCATTTGAAGACGGGAAGGGATAATACCTGGACCGAAGGCCGGGTACGATCACTAAGGAATTACCAAGGTATTCCTGTCTATTCCCCGGAGGAGCAGGCCCACGCCAGATGGCTAAACATGACCCAGGCCGCCGAATACCTGGGGGTCAGCCCCATGTCGGTCCGGCGGTTGCTCTCATCGGGAGTCATTCAGGGGAAACAAATTGTTGCCTGTGCGCCGTGGATTATCAGGAAGGAAGATTTGGATACTGAAGAAGTGAAATCCGCAGTTTCAGCCATTAAAGCCAGTGGGCGATCTCCGCTACCAGAAGACCCGCATCAGATAAAGCTGGATTTGCCAAGCATGTAGCAAGGAGGGGCATTATGTTGTTGGATCGACTGCCCCTAGGGCTAAAACGTTTTCATTGCGTGCGAGGAAGGCAAGGTTAAGCAGATCGGCTTGAGTTGTAGGTGGCTGGAAGGTCACCGGCGACCAATCGAAGTCCTCTAGGGTTTTGGTAGAAAGAAAACCTGCCCGTTTGATAAGGCGCCGCACTTTGTGGGTCTGTCGTGCCCTAAGCTCTTCTCCAAAGAGATCCGTGAGATACTGTTCTTTGTCTCGGTAGGGGATGTCGTCGTAGCAAACAGGCACGTATGCCAGTTTTAGGGCCTTACAGTGCTCTTTGAGGAGAGGGCCCGACATCTTCATTCATCCCCTTTCGCTGAGGCAGCAGGCGGTCGTAGACAGCAACTGAGGGGTTGTATTCCCGAACGCTCGGCGGTGTGTGCTCTTCTTGGAGGAGTTCGGGAGTAGTTCCAGCAGTTTGGATGCGGTAAAGTTGATGCAGGATGAGAGCAGAGTCGTGGCTTCTGGCTTCCAAGATAGCCCGGGCAATGGTTTCCATGCTATGACCTTCTTGGAGAAGGGCAAAGATGAATTTCAGACGTTCGCGGTAGCCGGCGGCCTCACCTCTTTCCAGGAAGTCGCGAACAACTGGCGGAAGAAAGCGGTACATGGCTGTATGCCGGGCGCCACGGGGCTTACGCACGAAGATCGCGAAATACCCCTTCCAGTCGATGGGCTGTGTCTTGACGGCATAGCTTCTGGGGAGAAGAGCCAGATGCTTGCCGTCTTGGTCAAGCACCTCCACTTTGTCCCACCAGAGCTTGAGGAGAACCTGCTCCCCTGGTCGCGCCGCGGGAACGGCATACGTTTCGCGGTTAAAACGGACCTGTAAGCATTTATCTACTCGGGCAGGGGTTAACTCAAAGGGCTCGAAGGGTACGGTAGGCAGTGGGAGGAGAGCCTTCCGGTCGTCGCCAAAAAGTTCAGCGATGGAGATGCCCTTTTCGTAGTGAGGTCGCTCCATATCGGCCTGCGCCCTGGCAAAAAGCTCCTTTGTAAGCTCTTCGTAGCTCTCAACGGCGATGTAAGGAAGGAACCAGTTCCGGCGGACGTAACCGACTTTGTTTTCCACGTTTCCTTTTTCGTTGCCTTTTCCAGGATTGCAGAACTCGGCCTGGAAGCGATAGTGCAGGGCAAAGCGGCGAAAGGTTTCGGTGAGGGTGCGCTTTTCTCCTTGGCCGATGCTCGCTACGGCAGCGGAAAGGTTGTCGAAAACGATGCGCTGGGGAACCCCGCCGATATGTTCAAAGATTGTAATCAGGGCGTGAAGGAAGCACTGGGTGTTTTCGCTCGGCACGGGCACGCTGAAACCGGCGTTGCTGTGGGGAAAGGTGAGTAGAAGGTACTTTATTTCTTTGAGTTTACCTTCCCAGACTACATGCGTGGTTCCAAAGTCAACCTGGGCTTCGCCTGGAATGTGTTCAAGCTTGAGGTATTTCTCTTGGGCCTCTTCTTTTAGTTCCCGCTTGCGTAGCGCTACGTATCGGCGGATGGTTCGCTCGGCGCCTTGAAAGCCGTATTCTCTTCTAAGCTGCCGGTAAATGGCGGCGGCCGTACGCCGCTCTTTCCGCGGTTTGAGCGCGTCTTCCATGAGCCAGCTGTCGACAATGTCCGCAACTTGCCCCATGACCGTGCTCGGGCGACCCCTGCGTCCCTTTTTCTGATTCCAATTGTCCTCCCGGGCGTATTTAGCAGCAGTCCGCCAGCTGACATTTAGCCGCCGGCTAATTTCTCTGATACTGAGCCCTTCCTTTTCGTAGTAATGTTTGATACACTCTTTTATAGGCATTGCTACCACCTCAATCGGTCCCTCCCTGTTTTTGGGTCTACACAGAAGGGTACCGGTTTTGTTGTGCGGTGGCAATGCCCTTTTTTCTACCGGGCTGGTCCTATGCACTTTTCGT
>JBNATO010000165.1:0-5054 GCA_049701555.1 Thermacetogeniaceae bacterium
TGGTTATAGCGGATGCCGGACTCATGTGTGAGGCCGTGCGGATAGCTGGAGTGATGCCTTTACAATCGCTACTCTCCCCCTGATCCTCCCCCCTTTCCTGGCGACAGCATAGATCACCTCGGGGATGCCGTGGCCACGCGCCTCCCTGGCAAAAAAATAGAGGAGGGGGCCAACCAGCAGCCCCCCCACAAAACCTGTTACTGCAAAGCGAAGAGAGCCCAAAAAGGGGAGGAGTTTGTCCGCGCAACTCATAAACAGGGAAGCGGCAAGGCGGATCAGAGCGGAAAACAGCAAGGCTGCCACTCCGCCCAGGACACCGACCACAACAGAGAGAAACGCCAGATATGCCTCCACCCTCATCCCCAACCCTGCGCAGGAGGAGAGATCCCTTATCCTCGCCCCTCCCGCAGACCTAGAGGCGTATATGGTATACTGTTTAAATTATACCACCGTTCATATGGCATGCCAAGATAAATCCAATAAAAAGAGAGGAGCCGAAACTCCTCTTGATCAATCATGAATTAATTCACCGTTCTCAGCTACCACCTGTCGTAGTGCACCCTCGACGGATCGTAGCGGTCTGCTGGGGGCTTTTCCTCAGCAGGGTAGCCGACAGCGATCAGGGAGAACGGGGTCACATTCTCAGGAAGGTTCAGAAGCTTTTTCATCCCATCGACGAGTTCCTGCCTCGGATAGACGCCGCACCAGACGGTCCCCAAACCCTTCGCCTTGGCAGCGATCAGGATGTTCTGCGTGGCTGCTGAGCAGTCCTGCGGCCAGAACCATTCGGCCTTCACAAGGTTCTGATCGCAGCACACCACCACAGCCAGCGGCGCCTCATAGAGCATCTTGGCGTGAGGGTGAAAATCGGCGATCTTGTCCAACAGCTGGCGATCCCGGATGACCACGAAGTGCCAGGGCTGCTCGTTATACGCCGAGGGAGCGCACATCGCCGCCCTCAGCATGTATTCGATCGCCTCATCTGGCACAGGCTGGCTGGTGTACTTCCGTATGCTCCTCCTGGCAAAGAGCGCCTCCATCCAAATTCCTCCTTTGTAAGAACAATCAGGTTCTCTCAAGCATACTATAATCTAACAAAAATAACCCGTCAACAAGGTGAGGTGAGAAAATATGGAAGACCTTCATCTGCCGCATCACCCCCATTACCCTCCCCCTCCCTGCGAGTGTGCCGGCAGGCTGTATAGAGTAAAACCCGGGGACACGCTCTACAAGATCGCTCAGAGGTTCGGCGTCTCCCTTGACGCCCTGATACGCGCCAATCCCCAGATCCCCGATCCCAACCTGATCTACCCTGGGCAGGTCATCTGCATCCCCGGTGTTCACAGAAAAGAATACTGCATCATCCTGACCCCAGAGCACCACATCCACCATCATGACTGCAGCGGTGTCTGCTGGGTCAAGATGAAGGACCGCCATACCGAAGTCATCGTCATCGCCACCGAGCTTCCCGACCCCTTTACATTCGGAGAGGACTGCTACAGAGCGTGCTTCGAGTTCGAGGGGGAGAGGCATGAGGTGCGGATGAGGCCGGTATGGGATGACCCGATCTTCCTGGGCATCGGCATCTTCCCCTTCCTGTTCCCCCCGGCGTTCTTCGTCGGCGGAGCCGTGCGCGTCTTCCCAGGGCCTGTGCTCGGAGGGTTCTTTATCTAGCTCGCTCTCCAACGCAAAAAAGGGGCACAGCGCTGGACTTTGAGTTCCAGCGCTGTGCCCCTTTAATTCAGGCGGGGAGGCAGATGTTCTGGCCGACCCGGAGGTTCATCGGATCGATGCCGGGGTTGAGCTCGAGAAGCCTCTCCACAGTCGTCCCGACTGCCTGAGCGATGGAGTAAAGGGTATCGCCAGGGGCCACTGTCCAATAGACTCCTGACGGGCAAGGAGGTAGCTCCTCCTCAGGAGGGAGGCAGAGCGACGAGCCGACCTGAAGGTTGTAGGGGTCTATCCCGGGGTTTAGGCGCTCCAGCTCCTCAACTGTCGTACCTAGCTCACGGGCGATGCTCCAGAGGGTATCCCCAGGCTTAACCAACCAGTAGCGCCCTGAGGGGCAGAAGAACCTGTCGTCATTCACAGCGGATCACCTCACCCACTACCATATGCTCTCACCAACGGAAGGGTGCCCCGATATCTAATTTTTGAGCAATAAATAAGGGTTTCAGACAGAGCACCCGGGCTCCCTGAAACCCTTCTCTCGTCCAAATTTTCCAATATTAAACGCTTATCTCTTCTTTCCGCTTGAAGACAAGATCCTCGCCCTCGGCATCGACCAGTATGGCGTCCCCTGACTTGAACTTCCCCTCGAGGATCTCCTCGGAGAGGCGGTCCTCCACCATCCGCTGGATCACCCGGCGCAGCGGGCGCGCGCCGTACATCGGGTCGTATCCCTTCTTCACCAGAAGCGCTTTGGCGGCATCGGTGAACTCGAGATAGATCCCGTACTCGGCGATGCGCTTGCCGACGTTGCGGAGCATCAGCTCGACGATCTGCTTCATGTCGTCTTCGCTCAGCGGATGGAAGACGATGATCTCGTCGATGCGGTTCAGGAACTCCGGCCTGAAGGTGCGCTTCAACTCCTCGGTGATCCTCTCCTTCATGGCCTCGTAATCGTCCTCGCCCTTCTCGCCGGCCTTGAAGCCGAGCCTTCCCTCCCTCTTGATCAGCTGGGCGCCGACGTTCGAGGTCATGATGATCACCGTGTTGCGGAAGTCCACAGTGCGCCCCTTGGCATCCGTCAGGCGGCCGTCGTCCATCACCTGCAGCAGGACGTTGAACACGTCCGGATGCGCCTTCTCGATCTCATCGAAGAGGACGACAGAGTAGGGCTTCCTCCTGACCGCCTCGGTCAGCTGCCCGGCCTCCTCGTACCCGACATAGCCAGGCGGCGCTCCCAGCAGCCGCGATACGGTGTGCTTCTCCATGTACTCCGACATGTCGAACCTGATCAGGGCGTCCTCATCTCCGAAGAGAGCCTCAGCCAGCGCCCTGGCAAGCTCCGTCTTGCCCACGCCGGTTGGGCCCAGGAAGATAAAGGAGCCGATCGGGCGCTTCGGGTCTTTGAGCCCGGCGCGCGCCCTGCGGATCGCCCTGGAAACCGCCTTAACGGCCTCGTCCTGCCCGATAACCCGCTGGTGCAGGATCTCCTCCATCCTGAGGAGACGCTCGGTCTCGTCCTCCTTCAGGCGGCTGACGGGTACACCCGTCCAGCTGGAGACGATCTCGGCGATGTCGTCCTCCGTGACGATGCTCTGGTCGAGCTCCTTGCGCTGCGCCCAGTTGTTCTTGATCCGCTCCAGCTCTGCCCGCAACTGCTGCTCCTGATCCCGGAGGGCTGCAGCCTTCTCAAACTCCTGGCTGACCACAGCCGCCTCCTTCTCCTTCTGGATCTTCTCCAGCTTCTCCTCCAGCTCCTTGACAGCAGGAGGAGCGGTGTAGGCCTTCAGGCGCACCCTGGATGCCGCCTCATCGATCAGGTCGATCGCCTTGTCTGGAAGGAAGCGGTCGGTGATGTAGCGATCGGAAAGTTTGGCAGCCGCTTTTATGGCGCTGTCGGTGATCTTCACCCTGTGGTGAGCCTCATACCTGTCCCTCAAACCGCGCAGGATCTCGATGGTCTCCTCAACCGTGGGCTCTCCCACGAGTATCGGCTGGAAGCGGCGCTCCAATGCCGCATCCTTCTCGATGTGCTTCCTGTACTCGTCGAGCGTCGTGGCGCCGATGCACTGCAGCTCTCCTCTGGCGAGCGCGGGCTTGAGGATGTTAGCCGCATCGATGGCACCCTCAGCAGCACCAGCCCCCACCAGCGTGTGCACCTCATCGATGAAGAGGATCACGTTCCCGGCGTTGCGGATCTCATCGATAACCTTCTTAAGCCTCTCTTCGAACTCACCGCGGTACTTGGTGCCAGCCACCACAGCCGACATGTCCAGGGTCACGACCCGCTTGTCGGCGAGTATCTCGGGGACCTTTCCCTCCACGATCCTCTGGGCTAGGCCCTCGACGATCGCCGTCTTGCCGACACCAGGCTCGCCGATCAGGCAGGGGTTGTTCTTCGTGCGGCGGCACAACACCTGGATGACCCTCTCGATCTCCTTGTCACGCCCGATCACAGGGTCGAGCTTCCCTTCTCGGGCGAACTGCGTCAGGTCACGCCCCAACTCGTCAAGCGTAGGGGTCAGGCTGCGCGGCCGGCCTGAGGCCGATCCCGGAGCGCCCTGCGGCATCGGCCCGAAGCCCCCGAGGAGCATCAGCACCTGGCGCCTCACCTTCTCAAGGCTCAGCCCCTGGCTGATCAACACCCGCGCCGCCACGCCCTCGCCCTCCCGGATGAGGCCGAGCAGAATGTGCTCCGTCCCCACATAGCTGACGCCCTGCCGCCTGCTCTCCTCTTGGGCGAGCTCCAGAACCTTCTTGGCGCGCGGCGTGAGGCCGATCTCCTCAGAAGGCGCTACCTCGCCCGGCGCCACGATCTTCTCCACTTCCTCCCTCACCTTCTGCAGGTTCACACCCAGAGACTGCAGGGCCTTTGCCGCCACCCCTTCGCCCTCGCGCAAGAGCCCCAAAAGCAGGTGCTCGGTCCCCACAGCCGGATGCCTGAGCCTTCTAGCTTCCTCTTGAGCCAGCATGATCACCTTCTGCGCACGCTCCGTAAACCTTCCAAACATCATCTTCAACACCTCCTCAATCCTCAAACTGAGTTTATGACAAAGCGGTCCTGATGATTTCCGCCCGCTTCAGATCCCTATGAAACGCGTCCATCTCCCTTCCGGCCTTCTTCTGAAGGAAAGCTGGCCGCGTTTCCACAAGGAGTTCGTTCAGCCTCCTTAGGTCCACATTCTTCAGAAGGCCCATCGCCAGACCCAGCCGCAGGTTGGAGAGATGGACCAAGGCCTCATCAGAGCTTATGATATAGGCATTGGTGAGGATGCCGTAGGAGCGGTAGATCATATCCTCCAGCTGGGCAAGCCCCTCTTTCCTCAGCTCCTCCCGGCAGAGCTCCTCCTGCTCGATGACCTGCCTGCTGATGGCAGTGAGGTTCC
>JBNATO010000166.1:0-1274 GCA_049701555.1 Thermacetogeniaceae bacterium
CTATCAAGTCAGCAAGGAGGAAGCTATTAGGAATGCTGGGAGATTTTTGGCAGAAACAGGCTGTGACTGTGTTAAGTTAGAAGGCGGAGCTGAGATGGCAGAAACAATTAACGCTATGGTTAAGGCAACAATTCCTGTTTTTGGTCACATTGGTTTGACTCCTCAGTCTTTAGCTCAAATGGGTGGATTTAAAGCTCAAGGGAGGGACGCAATTTCAGCAAAAAAAATAGTTGAAGACGCAAAAGCACTAGAAGAAGCAGGTGTTTCGCTGTTATTGGTTGAAGGAGTACCACCAGAGGTTTTAGAAGTGATTACTGAAAACGCGAAAATTCCGGTGATAAGCCTCGGTTCTGGCCCAAAGGCTCATGGTCAGTGCTTGATTGTACATGATATTTTAGGATTCTTTGAACGTTTTGTCCCCAAATTTGCTAAGAGGTATGCTAATGTGAGTGAAGTCATATTAAAGGCCATTTCTGACTTTGTAAATGAAGTAAAGACAGGTGCCTTCCCAACGGAAGAGCATGTATATAAGATGAAGCCGGGTGAATTAGAGAAATTCAGAGAAATCTTAGATAAGTAAAAAATATCATCAATAAATAAAGAGGCTGTTCTAAACAAGAATTGTTCTTTTTACTTTTTATTTACTTTTTATAATTATAGAACAGCCTCTTTTTGTTCATCGAAATTTCATTGATGAAATGATAATTGAATGGTGCAACGTTTAAATATGTTAACAGCTGATGATTTTCTACTAAAATTCTACTAAAAATAGGTAAAATTCGCATTATTTTTGGGAGGCATTTTCATGAGTTCTGTAACTGGGATCGAGCACCAACGCCAGGATAAACCAATCAACTGGGCTACTTTAGTCATGCTGTCTATTGGTTGTAGTGTTATTTATCTCCTGCCTTATCTTAGAATTACTTACTATGAAGCATTGCAGCAAGCGCTTGGTGTATCAAATACGAAATTAGGAATTATTCAAAGTGTTTTCGGGATTATGACGATTCTTTCTGGCTTTCCAGGGGGCTGGCTTGCGGATAGGGTCTCACCCCGAATTTTACTGACGAGCTCGTTTGTTTGTACTGGAATTATTGGGCTTTACTATGCAACCTTACCTCCTTTTCCAGCTGTTGTATTTATTCACTTAGTCTTTGGCATAACGACTATGCTTACATTCTGGGCTGCATATATAAAGACTGTAAGGCAGTGTGCTTCTCCTTCTGCCCAAGGTAAAGCCTTTGGTATCCTCGAAGGCGGGAGTGGTCTTGCTT
>JBNATO010000166.1:1284-5027 GCA_049701555.1 Thermacetogeniaceae bacterium
CTATTATTTCATTCTTTTCAGTAGATTTATATACTAGATATACTAATCATATTCTAGGAATGAAGGCGGTCATTGTGTTCTTTTCACTGATTTCTATAGTTTTTGGAGTTATAATTTGGTTCGTCATAAAGGACAGTATGGGTAAATCAATCGAAACTAGTATCGGGAAGGTCACTTTGGAAGAGATCGTAAAGGTATTAAAAATGCCTTCCGTATGGGCGGTTGCATTGATAGTATTGCTAGCTTATACATCTCACCGTAATACAGATTTTCTAACTCCTTATCTAACAAAGATTTGTGGTGTCAACACTGCACTTGGTGCATTGCTTAGTACCATACGGTTTTATAGCTTACGCCCAATTGGTTCTGTGGTGGCTGGTTTTGTTGCCGATAGGATCAGTGTATCGAAAACAATGATTTATATTTTTATCATCATGATCGTAACCAATGTCCTATACATCATTTTACCAGGCAATCCCAATGTATTGTACTTTGTTGTTACTAATATGGTTGTGTTAATGATTGCATGCTTTGCAGCGAAAGGTATTTATTATGCCTTGTTGGAAGAGGGAAAAATTCCTATGGCTTTTACCGGAACAGCAGTTGGTGTAATTAGTACAATTAGTTATACTCCTGATATATTTGCTCCCCTTCTAGGAGGTTATTTTCTAGACCTACATTCGGGAGTTAAGGGTTATAACTATATTTTTTTACTCTCTGCTATCTCTGCTGCGCTTGGTATAATAGCAATCTTGTGGTTTCGGAAAAGTCTCGCAAAATCTCAATAGGAATAAACAGAGCTTATGGTCTTGTTATGTATTAAACGTCTAGGAGAATACCAAGAAACGGAGATTATATAAACCGGATACTTCAAGAGTCGGAAAAAAACTTTTTACTGCAGTTATGTCGGCTGGAAAAAATCTTTGCGAGAAAAAATTTTATAAAATTGGTTGAAATTATATGTAGGGTTTTGACATCAGTTTTTAGTATTGGGGAAATGGGGACCGGCATTCTTGGGTATTTAGGCAAGTCAACATAATACTTATTATAAGAAGCTATAAATAAAAATAAAGAAAAATAACCGTTTTACGAACAAACGTTTTCGATATAGTGGTTAATATGATATAATCATTAGAAACCTATTAGCTTTTAAAATCTCTAATTAGCTTTAAGAAGTGAGGTAAAAATGGGTAAAAAACTGACCCGCCGTCAGGAAGAAATCTTAAAGTATATTCAGGAAAGCATATATAAACGAGGCTATCCTCCTTCGGTTCGGGAAATTGGCGAAGCTGTTGGATTGAAGTCAAGCTCAACAGTTCATTCACATCTTATTCAACTTGAAAAAAAGGGTTATATTCGAAGAGATCCCACGAAGCCTCGTGCAATAGAATTGGTTAGAACAAACACGTCATCAGTAATGAAGGTACCTGTTGTGGGTCGTGTAGCGGCTGGTGAGCCTATTCTTGCAATTGAAAACATTGAAGACATTTTCCACTTACCTGATATTTTTGCGAATTCAGGCGATAAGGTATTTATGTTGACAATCCGTGGCGATAGTATGATCAATGCAGGTATCTTAGATGGCGATTACATCATTGTAAGGCAACAAAATACAGCTGAAAATGGTGATATTGTAGTTGCTTTGCTCGGAGATACAGCCACCGTCAAACGGTTTTATAAAGAAGATAACTATATCCGTCTCCAACCAGAGAACGACGATCTTGAACCTATTTATACAAAAGATGTAATTATACTAGGAAAAGTTATAGGATTATTGAGAAAAATAGATTGACTTCAATCTTTTTATAAAGAAATTAATCCTTTGTTCAGCATCTCTTGTGCCGCCATCAGTATTCCATACAGAGTATGACTATAGGAGAGACCACCTTGGAGATAAACAATATAAGGTGGCCGGATGGGGGCATCTGCTGTGAGTTCAAGTGATGCACCTTGTATAAATGTACCAGCTGCCATTATGACCGGATCATCGTAACCAGGTAAGAAGCTAGGCTCAGGTATAGCAGCGCTGTCAATTGGCGATGCTGCTTGAATCCCTTTGCAAAAAGCCAAAACTGCTTCTTGACTGTTTAGTTTGATGGCTTGTACTATATCAGTGCGTTGTGTTCCTGGAGCTGGTGATGTTTCAAAACCCAACAGTGAAAAATAGCGGCTTGCCACAATGGCTCCTCTGAGAGCTTCACCTACAACACTTGGTGCCATAAAAAATCCTTGATATAAAAGATGACCAATTCCTAAGTTTGTGCCTACTCTATTACCTAGCCCGGGTGCAAATAGCCTATCTGCTACTTCTTCTACCAATGTTTCTTTGCCTACTAAGTACCCCCCTGATGGTGCTAGCCCTCCACCAGGATTCTTGATGAGAGATCCAACTATCAGATCTGCGCCGACTCCTGTAGGTTCTTTATCTTCGACGAATTCTCCGTAGCAATTATCAACTAAACAGATGATTGATGAATTGATACTTTTTATGAATGAAATTAATCGTCCAATTTCTTCGATATTGATAGAATTTCTCCAGCTATATCCTCTTGACCGTTGAATAATTATTACCCTGGTTTTATCAGATATAGTTTCTCTTATTTTTTCATAATCGGGAGAGCCGTCTTCTTTGAGAGGTACTTCTTTATATTTTATTCCTTGCTTTATAAGAGAACGTTCTGCTTCTCCTGAAACACCTATAATTTTAGCAAGAGTATCGTAAGGTCGCCCTGTGACTGAAATAAGCTCATTTCCTTTCTTTAAAAGAGCTGTTAAGGCAAGAGCAATTGCATGGGTTCCTGAGACTATTTGCGCTCTTACAAGCGCGGCTTCCCCCTCAAAAGCCAATGCATAAACATTTTCTAATCCATCACGCCCTAAATCACCGTAGCCATAACCGGTTCCGTCTCTCAGATGGTATTCTGTAATACCGGCTTTCTGAAAGGCTTTCAGAACGCGCAATTGGTTGAATTTAACTATCTCTGTCACTCGGTTGAATTCTTCCTTGGATTCCATTTCGGCCTGTTCCAATAAATCCAATAGCTTGGGAGAAATGTTAGATTGTATACAGGAGTTTTTCCATAGAGAAGCTGTCATCAATTGATCACCCGATTCCCTACTATATCTTCGGCTTGAATAAGCATCAACTCTTCTCTTGTTATTCTCGTTTTCTTTATAAGCCTGACTGCTTGTCGGCGGATTGCCTTTTCTATAATGTTTCTAACTAAGCGTGCATTTCCTTCGTTCTTGTTACCCTTTGAAATCTGTTCTGTGAGCACTTTCCGGAGTGCTATCTGAGCATCATGGGAAAGTTTATACTGCCTTTTTCGCAACATTAGTTCTCCAATCTGACAGAGTTCATCTACTGTATAATCAGGAAAGGTTATATGTAAGGGAAATCGCGAATACAAACCTGGATTAGTGCGAATAAACCATTCCATTTCATCTTTATAGCCTGCTAAAATTAAAACAAAATTGTCTTTGTGATCTTCCATTGCTTTAACCAAAACGTCAATACTTTCTTTTCCGAAGTCCTTATCTCCCCCACGTGCCAGTGAATATGCCTCATCGATAAAGAGAATACCTCCTAAGGCTTTTCTGATTTGTTCGCGTGTTTTCTGCGCCGTATGTCCTATGTATTCACCTACCAGATCTGCCCTTTCTACTTCAACCAGGTGTCCTTTTGATAAGACTCCCATGGCTTTAAAGAGTTTGCCCATAATGCGTGCGACTGTTGTTTTTCC
>JBNATO010000167.1:0-4978 GCA_049701555.1 Thermacetogeniaceae bacterium
GGCTGGCGAAAACCAAGCCGGCCATAGTAGTCGAGGACTTGGCAGTGAAGAACATAATGAGGAATAAACACCTCTCCCGCCACATTGCGGATGCGGGGTGGAGCGAGTTCCGGCGGATGCTGGAGTACAAGACCAACTTGTAGATATTTTTCTACGAAAGGTGGAACGGTTTGAAATCATATTCATCCAGAGAGTTGATCCGCATGATACAGGAAGCTGGCTGGGTCCTCGTCAGAGTCAGCGGCAGTCACTACCAATTTAAGCATCCGACAAAGCCGGGATTAGTTACCATCCCTCACCCAAGAAAAAACCTGCCGCTCAAGACGGTGAAAAACATACTCAGGCAAGCAGGGTTGGAAGATTGATGTTTTAGCCCCAAGAAAGGAGGACCTCTAAAGTATGGCTAAAGACAGGTATATATATCCTGCCATCTTTGATTACTCAGAAGACGGCATCTCGGTAGAATTCCCCGACTTGCCGGGATGCTATACATGCGGCAATGATGAAGAAGAAGCCCTTCAGATGGCTAAAGAGGCGTTAGCCCTTCACATATACGGTCTAGAGGAGGAAGGCTTCCCCATTCCCGAACCAAGCCCTGCAAACAAACTCAAAGTAGGGCCAAACCAGGTTGTCGTTCTCGTTGAAGCTTGGATGCCACCCTTTCGCGACGAAATGAAGCACCGGGCTGTCAAGAAAACTTTGACAATACCTAAATGGCTTGATGATTTAGCCCGAGAACACAACGTGAATTTCTCTCATCTGTTACAAAATGCCCTAAAAAAATATTTAGGGGTAAACGATGAGCAGCCGTAGCTGGCTGCTCTCTTCGTTTCAAAAATAAAAATGGAGCGGGAAACGGGATTCGAACCCGCGACACCCGGCTTGGGAAGCCGGTGCTCTACCACTGAGCTACTCCCGCCCGCTCGTTTTCTCATTACGTATTATAGCTCGAACTTCGTTGCCAGTCAACCGCAATCGCACGAATCGCAAGAAGAGCCTGCCCAGCCCATCCTTCGGGCGCTCTGTGCCCTCAGGCACTGGCATGCGCACCAACAGCTTCTACCCGCTGAAAACCTCCGCCAGCTCGATCTCCAATTCTGAGAAGAGTTCCGGGGCGAACCTCTCCCCGCCCTCAAACTGCCGCACAGGCATGTAGAGCCCCCTTTCCAGGCGGAACTCCTCTACCGCTTGCCTGTCGGGGTCGACCACCCAGTAATAGGGGACACCGTGGCGTGCATATAGCTGTGCCTTGGTCACCCGGTCGAGGCTGGCGGTGGCAGGGGAGACGATTTCAACCACCAGGTCGGGAGCGCCGGCGATGTTTTTCTCCCCGATGATCTCTTCTCTTGCCCGGGATACGTAGATCAGGTCCGGCTGGAGCACACAGGTGCTGCTTAAGACAACGTCCAGGGGTGCAGCGAACACCTCCCCCAGATCCTTTTCCCTGACATAAACCCTCAAGATAACATAAAGGTTCCCCAAAACTCTCTGATGCTTTGGCGTTGGCGATGGCGTCACTTGCAGCACTCCCTCAAGGATCTCATAACGCCTTCCGTCATCGGGCATCTGGGCGTACTGTTCGTAGGTGACGTAGATCTCTCCAGCCGGTGGAAAGCTCGCTCCCATCAGCCGGCACCTCCTCTTTCTTCCTGCTGATCAAATTATACCACCGCTCCCCCGGCAGCGCACTTCTCTTCGCCTATTTTCAGCCGACCAGTTCCTTCCCCAGCTTGAAGGCCTTGTCCATCAGCTCCCTGTTCTCCTTGACGATCCCCAGCTCGTTCAAACCGCTTCCGCCCACAACTCCCTTGAGCTCGACACCCAAGATCCCCGCGAGCCTCCTGGCTAGAGCCTCCACGAACTCCCGGTCGTCGCCTCCACCCTGGGAGTAGACGACGGCAAGCCTCTTCCCCTTCGGCAGGGTGCTCCCGACCCCGGGCCTGAAGAAGGCGAAGAGCCTGTCCATGAACAGCTTGGTTTGTGCCGTGAAGTAACCCATGTAAATAGGCGAGCCGATCACGATCCCGTCAGCAGCCAGGACCGCCTCATAGATCTGCGCCATGTCATCCTGCTGCCTGCAGCTCCCGTGCTCCTTGCAGTGGTTGCAGGCCTGGCAGCCCCTGATGTTGAGCTCGTTGAGCCTGAAGACCTTGGTCTCCGCCCCGCTGCTTTTCGCTCCCTCAAGCACCTGCTCCACAAGGATCTCCGTGTTCCCGCCGCGGCGCGGGCTCCCGATTATCCCCACTGCCTTCATCTGCCTTGCCACCTCCGAGATGTTTTGTCAGAGCCTCTGTATATAAGTATATACCTCTTGCGCAAATATAGGAACAAAACGTGCCAGAAGGCGCTGTCTCTGCTATAATAAGACAGAGCACTCCATCTTGGGCTTCCGCAGCTGCGGGGATGCAGCCCGGGGAGAGCAAGGGGGAATTCGGGTGAAAAACCAGTGGGTGAAGAGCCTGCAGCCTGGGCACGTTGTCGCCACATACTTCGGCATCCTCGACATCAGCATCGGCAAGACGAAGAGCGGGGCGAAGTTCTTGAAGCTCCTGATGGGCGACCGCACGGGGACGGTCGAGGGGCGAGTCTGGGACCCCGCTCTGGCGGAGGACCTCTACAGGGAGCTCTCCCCAGGTGACGTCGCCATCGTCCACGGGACTGTCACGGAGTTCAACGGCCTGCAGGTGAACATCGAGGCCTGCCTTAAGGCTGACATCTCCGAGATCGACATCAACGACTTCCGCCCGGTGACCGACAAGGACATCCCCGAGATGCTCCGTAAGTTCCTCTCCTTGCTCGACACGGTAAGCAACCCCCACTTGAGAGCCCTCCTGGAGGCGATCTTCACCCCGGACTTCCTCGAGGCCTTCTCGACAGCCACGGCAGCCCGCCAGGTGCACCACGCCTACGCCGGAGGCCTGATCGAGCACACGATCGAGGTGATGGAGTACTGCGCCAAGGCTGCCGAGGTGCAGGGGGAGGGGCTGAACGGCGACCTCCTCCTCGCAGGGGCCGCCCTCCACGACATCGGCAAGCTCTGGGAGTACGACCAGTCCGGCCTCACCTTCCGCCGCACTGGGGTAGGGCAGCTGCTGGGTGGGCACGTCATCCTCGGGCACGACTTCCTTCGGGATAAGCTGGCGGAGCTGGGTGACTTCCCCGAAGGGCTGGCGGTCCACCTCGACCACCTGATCCTCTCCCACCACGGCCAGAGGGAGTGGGGCGCTGTCGAGGAGCCGCGCACGATCGAGGCGGTAGCCCTTCACCACGCCGACCTGATGTCAGCCCGCATCAACCAGGTGTGGCAGGCAGTGAAGTCCCACAGGGGCTCCGACCCCTGGACGAGCTTCGACAGGCGCCTCGGGAGGAGCATCTACGTCCCAGACAGAATCACAGGAAAGAGCGAGCTTTAAATTCCGAGAAAGGTGGCCTCATCGGGATGACCTGGCGCAGGTTTCTCACAGTCCTCGCCATCGGCATGGCGATCCTGATCCCGGCCGGCCTGCTGGCCACGCGCCTAGACTTGAAAGCAGGGAGCCTAAAGGTGAAGCAGGCAGCGGGTGAGCAGGAGTCAAAAGCAGGCGCCGACAAGGATCACAAGGAGAGCGAAGCCCCTGCCGGGGCGAAGGGGGATCAGCCGCCGGCAGAGGCAAAGCCGGCCTCTTCAGGAAAGGAAACCAAGGAGAATGAACAGCCGTCGCCCCCAAGGGAGGCAGCCGGAGAACCGCCAGGGCGCCCGGGGGTCGTCTACCTCACCTTCGACGACGGCCCCAACACCGTAACAACGCCCCAGATCCTCGACATCCTGAAGAGCTACGGTGTCAAGGCCACATTCTTCGTCACAGGGCACAACGCACGGCTCAACCCAGGCGTTCTGCGGCGCATCGCCGAGGAGGGGCACGCCATCGGCAACCACTCCTTCAGCCACGACTACAACCTCTACCGGAACCCCTCCGCCTTCGCCGCCGACCTCGACCAGGCTGAGGAGGCGATCCAGGCGGCCACAGGGTTGCGCCCGACCCTCTACAGGCCGCCGGGCGGGACGTATCACCTGACCCCAGAGCTCAGGGAGATCCTGGCGAAAAAGGGGTACAGCGTCGTCGGCTGGAACGTCTCCAGCGCCGACACCGACCCCCACGGCGTCACCCCCGAACAGCTCGTCAACAACGTCCTCGAAGGGGTTGCAAAAGCATCCCGGAAGGGGATGGCTGCTGTTGTGCTGATGCACGACGGCGCGCAGACCTCCAAGAACCCCGCTCCCGGCACACCCGACTACCTCTACGTCAAGAACAGGGAGGCGGATGTAGCGGCACTCCCGGCGATCATCGAGCGCTTGAAGGAAGAAGGCTATACCTTCCTCCCCCTATGAATGCCTCTCCCTAAGCTCGTAGACGTCGCTTCGGACGTGCTTGAGGAGCGGCAGGGAAGACCTGATCCTCTCCACCTCGCCGAGGTCGATCTCCTCCACGAGGACGCCCTCGTCCTCGCCCAGCCTGGCGACGACCCTCCCCCAGGGATCCGTGATGATGGAGTTGGCGTAAGAGACGTAAGCTGCCCCCGTGTTCCGGGCAGGGGCTGCGCCCAAGGCGAAGACCTGGTTGTCCAGCGCCCGGCAGCGGAAGAGGAGCTCCCAGTGAGCCGGGCCCGTGGTCATGTTGAAGGCTGCCGGGACGGCGAAGATCACGGCTCCTCTCTTGACGAGGAGCCTGGCGAGTTCGGGAAAGCGCAGGTCGTAGCAGATCATCACCCCGACCCTGCCGAAAGGAGCCTCGAAGACTGTCGCCCTGTTCCCGGGGGCAAGCGTGTCAGACTCCTTGAAGTACTGCCCCTCGACGTCGATGTCGAAGAGGTGCACCTTCCTGTGCTTGGCGACCTGCCTCCCCATGTCGTCGAAGACGTAAGAGGTGTTGTAGAGCCTACCGTCATCCCCCTTCTCGGGGACAGAGCCCCCCACAAGGAAGACGCGGTTTTCCTCAGC
>JBNATO010000168.1:0-4972 GCA_049701555.1 Thermacetogeniaceae bacterium
TGGTCTTCCCTTCCTGCTCCCAGAGCTTTATCCTCTCTGCCAGCCCCCAGTTCCAGGCAAACCTGGCGCAGCCAGCGTGCTTCTTCAAGAGCACGAGCTGGCTCTTGTTGGGCTTGAGTTCGTACCGGTAGGCTTTATTTACCAGCATTCTCTATGGCCTCCATCGCCCTCTTCACACGGTTCTTCGCCGACCTTCTGCCGTATAAGCGGGCGCAGAATGAGGTCAACACTTCAATCATGTCCTGCACCAGGTCGCCTTTAACCTCTCCCGGCTCCATCACTAAGATCTTTCTGCCTTGAGCCATTAAGGCCGCTTCGATGTACTCAAAGCCGAACCGGGCCAATCTGTCGCGGTGCTCAACAATGATGGTCGTGATCTCCGGGTCGGACAAAAGCTGTAAGAGTTTTCTCCGATGCCCGTTTAAGCCGGAACCGATTTCAGTCACGGTCTTCGCGACGGCTAATCCTTTGCTGTTCGCAAACTTCAGAAGCCTCGCTACCTGCCGGTCTAAGTCCGCCTTTTGGTCGGCGCTGGACACCCTGGCATAGATGGCTGCCTTTCCTCCCTCCTTTTCCTCGCCAACCTCTACCAGTATCGTTCCTGTAGGAGTCTGATAAGCCGGGACAGGCAGTTTCCCTTCTTTGTACCACTTCCAGGCCGTTTTGTAGCTGATTCCCTGTTTTCTTGCCCACTCACTGAGCTTCATGTAGACATTATACCATAATCATTGATATATGGGTATATTTTATCTAGCAGCTAACAACCCCAGCCGTCGGGTGAATAGACCGTGCTCTCCAGCAGCACTATGGGGCCGCCGCGGGCCTCATCCTCCGGGTCGTCCGGGATGTAGTTGACCATCCAAGCGACGTGCCCCAGGTACGCGTAGGGCAAGCTATCGTCTGGCCTCGGAAGCACGACCATGATGCTGTCCGGCTCCGGCCTATCCGAGAGTTCGAGCCGGTACACCGCGCCGTCCACTGAAAAGACCTCTCTGCCCGCGAGGCTCAGCCAGTTCCTGGCGTCCCCTGCCCAGGGGAGCCGCACCCCGTACCGCTCCCAGGCGCACACCCAGGCGAACCAGACGCAGTTTCCTCTGCCCCACAGCCAGTAGAAGCCCGGTTGCTCAAGCGGCCTGGAACGCAGGAAGGCGTCGCACGGGGTTTCGGCCCCGGCGGGGGCGGCGGAAAAGAGAAGGAGCAGGACGGCCAGCAGAGCGGCGGCCTTCCGGATCCTGCGGGCAGCGTCAGCGCCGCACAGAGTTCAGCACCCCCTTCCAGCAAGCCTCGACAACCTTTGCCGCCGCCGTCAGAGCCGGATTGCTCCACCCGGCCTGCCGCCCTGCGAGATAGACACCCCAGATGGCGGCGGACACTACCGCGGCGACGGCGGCCAGCCAGATCAGATCCAGGGCGAGGTTCCAAATCCAGCCGAGCAGGTTCACAGCCGAGCGCCGCGTCTTTCTTCGGGCGCGGTCGATACCCTCGGAGACGTTGACTTTCCGGCGGGATCCCCCGCCGCCGTTCCCTGCATTTTCGACATCTTCCGGCATCAAAAGACACCCCCTATCTTGAAACTCAGGATAAAAAGCAGTATTGCCAGCGGCGTCTCCACCAGCTCTGTCCCCGTAGCGATCGGCCCCTTCGGGTGCTCAAGCCACTTTAGCTTCTCCGGCAGGCGCAGGGGGGCGAACGGCTCCACCCCCGACCTGGTGCAGGCGTCCACCAGCAGGTGTGAGAGAGCGCCTAGGAAGGCCGCCAGCCCCACGGCCAGGGGATGCGGCCAGCCGTGGAGGAGCGCACGCGCGTGCCCGCCCACCGCGGCGGAGATGAAAGCGAAGAGGATCCCCGCTCCGGCGCAGAACCAGACCGTATGGGTCACCCCGCGGTGGCCTGCAAAAAGATTCACCGCAATTGATATGGGCAGCGCCCTCCGCCCGACGGTAGAGTGCGGCTCGTCTATATCGGGCAAGAGGCCGGCCAGGGCGCCCACGGCCAGCCCCGCAAGGGGGCAGCCCGTCAGGCGCCCCACGGCGGCACCTGCGAGGGCGCCCGCTGCGAGGTGCGTCTTCCCGGTCATGCTACCGCCGCCTTTCTCAGGACGATCCTGGTGCCGCAGGCGAGGTCGTAGACCGCCACGCAGAAGCGGTAGCCGCCAGGGGAGCGGATCACCACGAACCTGTCCGTCACCTGGACGACCGTCCCCTTCTCCTGGTAGCACTCCCTCGGGGTTTCCTTGGAAGGCCACTCGACGCGCACGCAGTCGCCGGGCTTGAAGCCCTTCAAGATTTCGCTGAAGTCCTTCGGCGTCATGAAAACCACCTCCAAAAAAAAAGAAAAGCCCGGCTGGACGCCGGGCCGAGATGCAACTCATTCTCCGAGGAGGTTAATCAGGTCTTCGTCTTCCGGGGAGACTAGGGTGCCGTAATCGCCCTGATCACCGGCTGTCGCTTTCCCCATACCCGCGGCCGCGCTGCTTTCCGGTTCCTGCTTGTTCTTTTGGCATTGTTTTTTGCGACTCTTTTTTTCGCTCTCATTTCCGTTCCCGCTCTCGCCGAGGTCGACAGCCTCGCCGCCGGTTTCCGGCGGTTCCGGCAGGGGGAGGTCGTCCGGCACCGGCGGGGCGAAATCGGCAATAGTCTTTTCTTCAGAAGGAATTTCCTTAAACTCTTTCATTTCCCAGAAAGCCACCATATGGAGCGGTATCGGGCGGCACGTCGGGATCAGCGCGACGCCGGTGTAGAACGGCAGCTCTCGAAACTGCCAGTCATGCAGAAGCGGCACCTTTTTAAGCGATTCCGTCTTTTTGGGCAGTTCCATCCTATCCCAGGGCGTGGTCACATTCCGGCGCTCCGAAGTGTGCCAGGTCTCTGCTTCGCCGAGTTTGTTGGCAAAATATCGGGCAGTCTCGCTGTCGTTTATGCGTAGGCACAACTGCACGTCCGCATTAGACAGTATCGTCTGCGTATCCGATGCGCCGTACAGACCTTTAAACTGTGCAAGCGATTGCAGGATGCAGACATAGTTTACTCCAAAACCGCGGTCGAAGCTGATCCGCTTGTCGAAGTCCGGCACCCGCCCGATGTTTGCGAACTCGTCTAGAATGAACCTTACCGGGATGGGAAGCCTTCCGTAGTTCCGTTCCGCCAATTCGATAAGCCGCTTAAAGAGCATATAGTAAAAGCAGGCCAGGATAGGCCGCAGGTCTCCCATAGTTGGCAAGATCACGAAGAGAGCGGTCTTATTTTTTCCGATGCTCTCCAGGTCAAAATCGTGCCCTGCCATCAGCCGCGCCAGCGGGCCTTCTGTGACTTCGGCTATCTTGTTCTGCACGCCTGTCATGAAGTTGCCGTAAAGGGGCTTTGCCGCCTGCCACTTCTCATAGTAGTAAAAAGGCAGCTTGCCGCTCCTGTAAGCATCCTGAAAAACCGCGTCTATCGCCTCTTGCGGCCAGGAAAGGATGGACAGCACCGCCCGCAGGTGCCGGTACTGTGGCTCCATCGCGTACCTTACCAGCCCGATAAGCGCCGTGAACAGGTTGAGTTCGCCGCCAGCAAAGAAGGGGCTGTCCATCCCTTTTGAGTAAATCATCGCTTCTGTTATCCGACGGAATTCAGATTCATCTTTCGCTTCAAGGATCGGGTTCCACCGGTGGCTCCCCTCAGTAGGGTTCTTGAAGTTTAAGATCAGCACCCGGTATCCCTTTTCCTGCAGCCACGCCGCCACTCCGGGGGTGTAGACCTTCTTTCCGCCCACCAAGTTATATTTTCCTGCCACCAATTCCCCTTTTGGGTCGCTCACCACAAGCGAAACGCCTTCCAGGGCCGCCGAAACAATGTTGGGGAGCACAAAATTGACGGTCTTTCCGGAGCCAGAAGCGCCGAACACAAAGGTATGAGCCGCCATGCCCTGCATGCCCGGCTTCACCCGCAGCACGGGCGCCCACCGGTCAGGTGGGGCGTCAAGAGCCTGCAGTCTCCCCAGCACCAGGCCGCCGTCGCCCTCCTTCGGAAGGCCAAAGGCGCACACTTGAGAGACGCTGGAGGCATCTGCCCAACCCCCTTTTTCTACCCGTTCACCCTGCACAACTCCAGGCCCGTGCTTCGCGGCAGGCCGCACTCTTACAGCTACCAGGAAGCCCACGCCCGCCCCCAGCAGCAGCGCCCACCTCCCCGCGGCATCGGCGGGGCAGGCAGGCGGCTCAGCTCCTATCCACACCCTGTAGTCGAGCTTCGCCTGCGGCACCGGGTTTTTCTTCTGGGGAGCCTGCGGCTTCTGCTGGGTCAGCCATCCAGCCGAAGAGTACGCCTTCATCCCCTCTTTAGCGGCAGCCGCAGCCCTGATCGCCCCGTCCGTAACTCCGGCGGCCACCCACGCAAACATCAGGCCGAACGCCAGCGGCAGAGCGGCGACGGCGGCCTTCTGGGCTGAGGTGCCCTGCCTGCACAGGAAATACGCTGCGGCGCAGAAAAGCAGGGCGAGGAACAGAACTTTCGCCTCCGCCAGCACGATCAGGCCAGCTGCGGCCAGAACCGCCCCAGCAAAAATTCTTTGGGTTTTCGGGTCGTTTATGTCAAAGCGCATCAGACCACCTTCCCGAAAAAAGTTTTTAACCGCTGAAAAAGAACGCCGATGGCCTCCGAAAGGTTTACCACCGCGCCGAATAAGCCCTGGGTCAGCCCCAACATCTTGAATGCCGACCCTGCGAGCCAGATTATACCCGCCCCGAAGAAGGCGAAGAACGCCAGCCACCAGGCAAGCTCCCCGATCCGGACGGCCAGCGACGTGCCCTCAGTGACTGCCCTGGCAGCCGCCCTGCACCCCTCTACTGCCTTCCCCAGCCCGGCGCGGACGGGGGAAGGGTAGAACGCCCCGGGGATCCTCTTCCCGGCCAGGGCAGCCTCGACAGCGCGGCGCCCCACCACGCCTATGAGCCTGCCGTCGGGCACAAGCAAACACGAGGCGCCGGTCGAGT